>JABMQZ010000198.1 GCA_013202965.1 Bacteroidota bacterium
CCACCATCATTTTTGATATGTACTATAATGTCAGTCGTTTCGCCTGGGTCCAGCCTGCCATTATTTCCATCGTCAACGATCAGCTCCTGTATATTTATTTCGGGAGCATAAGCCATGTGAAAAAGAGTGTTTTCCCAAATTTGCCGTACACCCTCAATTGTGGTCAATATCTCAATGGGAAGTTCGTCGGGGATATCTGATGCTACTTGGAAAGAAAATGCATTTACCAGTTCAATACTCTGGCCAACGCCTAATGAACCGATATATTCATTGTCATCAAGGATTGTAATATATGGATCGTTAATTTCAATGCTTATGCTTGCATTTGAAATTGGATTGTTCTCCAGGTTGGTGAGGGTGACACTGAGATTTACAATTTCACCATATTCAATGACTTCATCTCCACCGGCAGCAACTGAATCTGTGATCATAATGCCTGCAGTGGAAAACAAAAGTGTTTTATGGTCATAAACAAAATTATTATCGGTAACTTTTATGGTGAGTGCCTCTCCATTGATTGATTGCTGCACGGTGCCGCTGATCAACCCGCTTTTTGATACGCTTAAGCCAATTGGGTAGTTATAGCGAGTATATTCATATTTTGTGTTTGTTAGAGGAAGGTTGTTGAAATAAAATTCTGAGAATTGCATATCATCTTCATTGCCATCACAAAGTCCCGGAACCCAGAGGATGTCATCACCAACAGAGACGTTTCCGTAAAGCATTTCAATTTTTCCTGAGGGGAATAAGCGGACCGCGACATTAATATCTGTGGATCCTGACTGCCCATCTATGGATGCTTTCCATCTGAAGGTTGCCTGTGTAGCATCTCCTTCATACCATATGCCGTCACCATCGGTGGGGTATAAACGAATGGCATGGCACATAAAGGGGGAGATATGCCTGGTGATCCTGAACAGGTTCATGTCGTCATAGAAATACGGATAAGGGAATAATTGCTCATCGAACATCAAATATCCGTCAACATGGAGTGTGACTGATGAATAGAGAGAGTCATAATAGGGGAAGTCGAACGCCAGTGCCTGTGTTACAATACCCTTGCTATTATTACTGGGGTTTAGCTGGTACTGGTTTATCATGGGAAATGTTTCCATTGAACCCTCTTCTTCATATATTTTAGAGAGCCTGAAAGTATAGGGTGTGCTGCCGCCCGAGGCCATGAGTTGAAAGTTATAGGGTTGCCCGATATTTGCAGGGGGCAGGGATTGTGTTGTAATATGCACTCTGTTGAAGTTCAGGTTGGCGATCAGGCTTAAACTCGTCAGGTCATTTTCGTTTATTGGTACATTGCTTTGCGGGCATACGATCTCGTTCATCCCGTTGGTGTAATCGATTACCGAAAAATTATCTATCACTCCGGTACCAATTCCGTAAGGGTCATATTCATAAATCTGCAGAAAGAATTTTACATCCTGGTTGAGTGCTATTTCTCCCAGTAAAGGAGAGATGTCGAGCCCGAATTCAATAGTTTTATTGGCCGCGTTGCTTGTTCCTCCCTGCATATACTGATCTCCGCTCTGGTAGTTGAAGATCGGGTATTCGAGAATGAACTGGGGTGCTGTGGCGTTGACATTATTGGACAGGCCTGCTACAACCTTTATCTTGTTACGGGAGTTGTGGGTGAGCGTAACTTTCATCGTTGCCTGAGGTGCACATGTTTCCTTGACATCCAGCACATGAACACAATTGTTCCAGATGCCTCCACCTCCGAGCACATCAGCAACAGTTTTGTACATCATATATGCAAAGCCCTGGTCGCCCCAGCCCGGTACTCCGCCATAACTCTGCACCATTTTAAAGCCGCCGATCTCCCAGTCTTTCATATTTACCACACCATCACCGTTGATGTCGATGTGATTGGTGTATTGCCCATCCGAATTGTAGTCCCACCTAATGGAGTCATGATAACCTACAATGGTTTGCGCATGGTTTGCACTGCCCCCAAAATAGGTGAGGACATATTTGCCTTCTTCGGGCGTACCCGCCGGCAAGGTATTGGAGGCACTCATGTATTGCGAATAGAAACTTCCAACGCCACCAACGGCAGCACCTTCAAGATGATCGTTGATCCAATGTTTGAAAATTTCAAGTCCTTCAGGAGTTCCTACATGAATTTGATAAACGCCATTGATCCTGTTGCTCATACCGAGGTAATAGTTGTCATAGCCTGTCATCCAGCGTTCAGATCCCCCATATGACAGGGATCCGCCGTACTCAGTGACATTGACGTTGCCACAATGTTTCAGTATCTGGAAACTGTGCAGATAGCTGACACCATAATAACCAAATCCTCCATGCATCCAGTTCCAGGTAAAATGAGTAGGGTATAGGTTATCATTAATATTGGCAGGAATATTTCTCTCCCTGTCCATCTCGTAAGTGAAGTTGTATCCGATCCCTGCAGCCTGCCCGCAACAAAGGCCGGTTTGCTGAAATGCCTGACGCATATAGGGCTGGGTAGAATTATCCACGATAGCGGGCAAACTCCTGTTCTTGTACTCAGGGGGAGGAATCAGTTCGGGGAGTTGTTTGAGTAAAGTTTCTTCTTCCAGACTTAAAGGATTGAGTTCATTTGATGTTTGAGGATCAATGCTGAGCCTGGTACTTTGCTGGGCTGACAATGAAATTGTCATCAGCAGGATCATGCCTAAGAAATAGTTTTTTTTCATAAGTAAGAATATATCAGAGTACAAAGTTATAAAAATACTTTTACTCAAATGACAACAAGAAACCTGAAGAGGTTGCCTGTTAGGATTATTTTATCTTGATCAATAAAAGACGATCTCGCATTCCGGATGGTACTCACCGAATTTCTTCACTTTCTTCCCTCTGAGTTTTGTGTTATAGCATTTGAGCAGTTCCAGCTTATACAATTCCTCCAGTGGGCTTAGCGACTTGATGGATGTATTATAAAAAGAGAGCTGTCGGAGCCGGGGGAGGGAAGAAACTTCATTCATCTTTTTAATTTGTGTTCCGGCCATGTTTAATATCTCCAATTGCTGCAATCCTGTGAGCGCTTTCAATTCATCTACCGGAGTATTTTTAAACTCCAGATGCTTCAGATTTATAAGTCCTGCCACAGCAGAGATATCATCAATAGGATTATCGGAAATGATCAGCGTTTC
>JABMQZ010000199.1 GCA_013202965.1 Bacteroidota bacterium
GTTATAATTCTGTTTTAAGGTAATTCCTCCTCCAATAGTGCGTAAACTCAACAGACCCTCAACATTGATAAGTTCGTCATTATCGGATATACTTAAACCGCCCCCAATTGAATCCAAATGCTCCAACCCTGATAAAGATGTTAAGGAGTCATTATTCCCTATAATGAAGTCACCATTAATGAAATCAAGATTCTCAAATCCTGACAGACTGTTTAATGTATTATTTGAAATGATGGAAAAATTAATGTCAATATTAATTAGGTTTGCAAGTCCATTTAAATTCATGAGGTTATTGTTATTTGTGATAGCAAACCACCCCACAGAGTCCAAATTTTCAAGTCCTGATAAATCTGTCAAGTTGTCATTTTGCATGATGTAGAAATCATTAACGTAACTCAAGTTACCAAGTCCTGATAAATCTATCAAGTTGTCATTTTGCTTGATGTGAAAATCATTAACGTAATGCAGGTTCTCTAATCCTGTCATATCAATTAAGTTATCATTGTCAGAAATTTCCACCCACCATACTGGAATAGATGTTATTTGCTCCAATCCTGAAAGATTTGTTAATGCAGGATTTTCTATAATAGTAATATAGGATTGAATTTGAGACAAATTGCTTAAGCTGTTTATGCTTACCAAGCTATTATTTGATGAAATAACAAGGGCATCAACGTACGCCAAGTTATCAAGCCCTGATAAATCAGCAAGATTACCTGTAAACCATATTGTTAATGCTCCTCCAATATATGTGATGGAACTGAGTCCATTGAGGTTAGTTATATTATCTCCTGTTATTTGAACTTCACCAAGAATCTCCTCACAGTAGGGGTATTCAATAGGGAAGTTATCAATCTCAGCTTGTGTCGTAAAATATGCACTTGAGGGGCAAGGTTGTGATAGCAATGACAATGAACTGAGTAATGAAACTACAATAGCAAGTAAATATGTTCTCCATCCCATCGCAATTGTGCATATATGAGTAACCTGATTATCCATAACGTTGTCCTTTTGTGTATCGTAATCCTCTATACGGCTAAGGTATTAAAAGATATTGTTATATCCAACATGTATCAGTAAAGATTGGCTAATTCATCTCCTGAAGGTAGCCTTGAAACACCTCATCAAACACCTTTGCATAGGATCTGAGGCAGTTTTCTCCTTCACCTTATCGCAATACGTATAGGCTAAATGAAGCTCCCCGCCTCCGAGTACTCGGAGGGAATACGACTGTATGTCTTTATAGCCTAACCGGCATAAAGAATAATGAATAATTTCAGCTTTACTTTGATCTATCGTTCCTATCAGTCCGGCCATTATCATAAAGTCCTTCAACGGCTACTGCCGTACCTTCTTTCATGATTACCTTAAGCCTGAAATAATTAATTTCTGCGAAGCTGAATGTGTCTTCTGTCAGTGGGATCATTTTCATCTTGGGTCGGTCTTCACGTTGGTAATAAAGTTCACCGTTTTCCATGGTGATATTTCTTGGGCCATAGGATCCAACGTATTTCCACATGGTTTTCTCGCTTATTTCGAACGGCTCAAGTTTGGCTTTCAGGCCTTTATAAGCCCACATCAACCCATTTTTAATATCTTCATTCTCCTCCTTTTTTATTAAGCTGTCAAGGGCCATCATGTATGCTACATCCATGGCCATGGCCTTAGTGGTTTTTACATGCGGATCAATGCCGGTTCCTTCCCAGTTGGAATTTGTTATGGGATTAATAGCCCTCCCGAAGGGAACTCTGACAATGAAATTATCATTGATGATGTGGGGAGCAACAGGATGGGCTCCTCCGCCTGTTGTTTCACCTATAATGATGGCGCGCTCCATATTCTTAAGATTATATGTAAACTCCTCAGCTCCGGAAAATGTACGGGAACTGGTAAGGACATATAAGTCGGTTTCGGGCATCCGCTCTCCCGGAACATGGGTCAGTGTCCAGAATTGCTTGGTTTGATCACCTTCACGGATATAGAAAGAGTTTAAATGTTCACTGTCCTCAAAAAAGTATGTTGTGATAAGCTGGATCAAAGACGGACTCCCTCCTCCGTTTTCAGTCAGGTCAATGATCAATGCATCGGTATGGGCCAGGAAATTCATGGCTGCCACGGCAGTCGGTCCTGCATTAATAGCATCCTGAAAACCATTGAATTTCAGGTAACC
The DNA here is from genome assembly GCA_013202965.1 of Bacteroidota bacterium. GTDB lineage: Bacteria > Bacteroidota > Bacteroidia > Bacteroidales > B18-G4 > B18-G4. Next base: position 2,171 of record JABMQZ010000199.1, read on the forward strand.
TACATTTCCGGGAAGAATTTTGATCTCCTTAAAATTGAAATTGGTAAACTCATTATATCTCTTTTCAAGCTCCTCTAATTCATTGTTGTTTTCATCTTCCCGGGCTTTCTTGATCAGGGCAATGCGTTCAGGCATAAACATTACACCTATATGCCGGTCATTGTTTACAGTCAGTAGGTCTTCTGATAGCTTTTGTGCGTATTCGCCGGGATCTGTAATTTCATCATATTTACCTTCTTTTAAATTTGCAAGTAAAAGGTCACCCATTTCTTTTCCTTTATCGGGGAAAACATATTTTTCGTTCATAAACTTTGCAATGCTATCTACCACTAATGATCTTTCCTGTGCATCGATTTTAACAATTTCTTCCTGCGAATACCCTATCTGGAAACATAGGATGAGAAAACTTAGTGTAAGAATAAATTTTCCAGGGCTTAGACTTTTTATAGTTTTCATGGTTTTAAATATTTTATTGATTAATAATTAATTGCAACATCTGAGAACATCTGCCGGTTTTATCAATGAGGTGAGGATACTCCTGAATGACCTTAAATCCCATCTTATTATAAAACTGAGTTGCCTCCTTAAGTTTATGATGGGTATACAGCACAATTGAATTACATCCCAGTTTCCTGGTTTCTTCAATGGCATGCCCTAACATCCTTTCCCCCAGTTTCCGGCCCCTGAATTCTTTCATAACGGTAAACTTTGAAAGTTCGCAAGCTTGATCGCTTATCCTTTGTAATGCATAAGTACCGATGACTTTGCCCTCTGATATCAACAGATAAATTTTACCATTTTTATTGATGATCTCCTTTACGGGATCAGATAGTATATGCCTGTCGTGATCAGTTATTTCCAGGTAGGATTTGAGCCAGTCTTCATTTAATTGCCTGAAATCGTTCAAATGCTTCTCATCAAAAGCAATAAGTTCAATTTCCTCAGTGGCACTATTCATGAGCTTTTCCTTTATCCTTTGATAAGTGCTTTTTTGCTTTAAGGCCTTTTCCACTTTTGCAATGTTTCCAAGCAGGTCAGGTTCACTTTCAGCCAGGATTTCTTTGGCTGCCTGGTGGATTGCTTCCCATACCAGGCTTAAGTCTTCAGCTAGCTTTTTGCCTTTCTTTGTTAAGCTGACCAGCCTTTTACGCTGATCTGTTTTACTTTTTCTTGTTGTGATCAGTTTTTTCTTTTCAAGGCTATTAACAACCTGGACAACTGCAGGGTGGGTTTGCTTAAGCTCTCTCGCGATTTCAGTCACCGATATTTTTGTTTTGCGAAGTATGAGTTGAAACATCGTAAACCACCTTGGTTCAAAGTCAACATTTTGATCTTTGTAAATCCGGGACACATCTCTCATAAGGAGCTCGCTCAGGTTTTTAATGCGTGTACCCAATGCCTGCATTCCTAATTCTTCAATGAAATCCATAAAATTTTATGTAAGTGCTTACATAATTATTCTAATTTCATGCCACACTACACAATGACCTGGTTTTCTGATTATTAAAAATGTGATGGGGGTTTATTAGGTGATTTTACTGCACATAACTGTACACTTATTGTCCAGAATTGTACATAAAAAAAGGCTGCCTTACAGTGAAAAGCAAACGATTATTTGCGATTATCAGCAAAAGGGGGTGTTTATAAGTTAATTTCTTTTTCTCTTTTAATTGCACGATTAATACTCCTATTACTCTTCAAAATATATCAGATAATGGCATTGATATTTCTTCGTAAAGCCACTATCTAATCCTTTTTCATGTTCGTAAACTCTTCTTATCAATGAATTTGTAACCCCAATATATAGCACATTCTTATGCTTATTAGTCATTATATAAACGTAAATTTTTTGATCTGGTCGCATTAATAAACAGGCTAATTTCTTCTACCGCACATCCCGAATCCTGAATCAAAGGCGAAGGGTGAGGGACCTCCCTGCTATTGGCAATACGTTGGCAAACCCGCCCCCTGACCTCACAGGTTCCGGGGGCCGGTAAGGTCTCCCTACTGAATGATTAGCTTTTCAACTTTTATATCATTTCCATATTTTATTCTCATAAAATAAATTCCTCCTGCATAATTGGATAAATCAAATGATAATTCAGAAGTCCCCTGCCTGTCTTTCTTTAAAAGAGGAAAAATATGTCCGTGAACATCTATTAACTCTACAAGCAATTCATTTGTCACCAAACTATTAATCGGTAAATAAATAATCCCATTGCATGGATTGGGGTAGATTTGCCCAATACCGGAAGTTTTTACACGATTGTCATTAATACTGAAAGGATTTGAGCCATATTCATGAGCACCCATATCAAAAAGAGCTGATCCATTATTGTCACCATCATAGGGGCGTACTAAATAATCAAAATCAAAATCCGGTGCATTTACGGAACTGCCTGCATCAATACATGGTGAATTTACCTGTAAATGAAAATCTTTACATCCAGCATCTGCGAATAAGGGGTCTGTTTCTATATAATTTGTACCTTTTACTTCTAATTCACCCGGATCATTCCACCCCATAAACTGATCAATCAGGTTATAATCCACTGTAATATTATTCATGGTATTCACAGCTATCTGCCATTCGGCATTATCGCTGCAAATATTATTTCTAATGTCGATGTTTTGCACATTGGTAGTTTCAATGAAGATCCCGCCACCCCAGGAACCCGGCTCCCCGTTCTGATATATTGTATTATTGATGATATGGATGTCTTTTCTCAATCCATTTTGATCCCAGTTAGAGATTACAATTCCATTTTCCAGGTTATTGTATACCAGGTTATTGAAAACATCTATATTTTGTAAAACCCCTCCCGATTCGGAAGAAAGGGCTACGCCTATCGTTGTGTTATAAATAGTATTGTTATATACCTCAATATTTTGACAGAGTGATGACCATGCATCAACATATATTCCTAAATCATACGATAGATTATACACTTCATTGTTATAAACTTTGCCATTTTCACAGTTCTCTTTAATGTCTATTCCTTCTCCACCCAGCAAATCGACAGTATTATCATGCACTATATTATTTCTTACTTCAAAATCTTTTGTTTTTGAAATGGTTAAACATTCCTGAATATCCCAGGCCCCACCCTGGTTACCCATGCATGCATGGTCAATATCATTGTTCTCTATAATAATATTAGAACAATCCCACACTCCAATCCCGGATGAATGGGTGTTATACATCTGACAATTATTTATTAAAATATAAGCAGAAAGATCGATCATAATTCCTGCTTCTTTTGAATCCCGGATATTTAAACCTGAAACGTTTATATAATCAACATTATCTATATAAAACAATCCGGTATACTCCGGCAACATAATACCTGTGCCATCGATTATTACATTTCCTTCATCACCTGGAAAAACAGAAAAGATGATGTGATTTGTATTGGTTCCGGAATTTATGCTCAGATGAACCATTTCATTATAGGTGCCGGCCTTAATATATACCATATCGCCTGCAGTCATCACATTTGCAGCATGTTGAATGGTCAGCCACGGCTGGGATTCTGTGCCCGGATATGAATCATTGCCACCTGGAGCAACATAATAAGTACCCGCAAATACCGAATTAATGATAAATGCCAGGACTACTGTAAAACATAATTTTGTTTTCATTTCTTTAAGGTTTTTAGTGGTGATTGATTATAATAATGGCTAATAAAATAGCTTGATATTACCGGAACATGTGAGTGATTATTTTTACAATATAAGAATTAAAAGACTGAAATGCAATAAATTGAACAGTATATCCAAAGCTGGAATATGATTTCCTATCCACAGAAACACCTGAAATCCATTTGGAACAAGGAATCCTTCTGAGGCGGACAGGAAAGAGGCACTCCTTACAAAGGAGCATTAACAAATTTTTTTCTACCTTTCGAAAAAAGTAACAAAATGAAACAGCTCTTCTTCTCTATTCTGATTATTATATCCTTTTCCCTTTTCGCACAAAATGCGGAAGAAACAGAGATCAACGAATTCATCGATGAATGGCATCAGGATGCCGCTAATGTTGACAGGGAGGCATATTTCGATAAAATTGATACAGCTGGTGTTTTCATTGGAACGGATGCCACAGAGATCTGGTCAAAAGATGAGTTTTATGAGTGGGCAGAACCCCAGTTTACGGAGGACGGAAAAGCCTGGGCCTTTAAGGCCATCGACAGAAACATTTATTTCGGAAAAAAATCAAAATATGTCTGGTTCGACGAACTCCTCTCATTCTCCGGCGGCACCCTTCGTGGATCAGGTGTCCTGGTGAAAAGGAAAAAAGTCTGGAAGATCGCCCATTACGTGCTTTCCCTGCCAGTGCCGAATGAAAAGTTCAGGGCTGTGCTCAAAGCAATGGAGGAATAAATCCTAAGATCACACAATCTCTCAATCCCTGATTCTCTTAGTCTCTGATTCTCTTTTTTCCTGATTCTCCTCTTCTCTGATTCTCCTCTTCTCTGATTCTCTCAGTCCCTCAAACCCCATACCCCATACCCCAAACCTCATACCCAACACCA
>JABMQZ010000200.1 GCA_013202965.1 Bacteroidota bacterium
GAGGAGGAGGTTGGTTTTTCGCCTCAAAGATACTACTTATCAATGAGTTAACAAATTTCCTCCTCTGTTTTTTTGACTTTTATGAATTATTCAGGTTAAGTACTTCATTTTTTTCATAGCCTTAAATTTTAAATTAATTATTAAAAGTGAATTATAAGTTTTACAATTCATGATTCGTATCCAGTTCGCTTTGCGGTATAGGAAAATGTTTGTTTTCCTCATAATTAAAGTTCACCTTGTCCCACAAAGCATCATATGCATAGTCGGGGCCATATCTGATCACATCAAAATAGCGGTGGAATTCAAACCCCAGTTCAACCCTTCGTTCATGTCGAATGGCTTTCCTGATCTCATTTTGCCCACCGGCAGGAATATCTGGCAATAATCCAGGTGGGATGGTACCGTAACCGGGCAAATTTTCATCATAGAGATAGGAATCCCTTGAACGTTTTCTTACCATATTAACATATTGCTGGGCGCCTCCATTTCCCTGTTCATTTATGGCTTCCGCCAACATTAACAAGACATCCGCATAGCGAATATACACATAATTTAATTCCCCGTCAGCTTTCAGTTCCTTGGGAACTTCATATAAAGGCTGTAAATATTTCTTTTGCATATAGCCTGTCGGTGACCATTCCGGATCAAACATGACCGTATCGCTGAACCAGGTGTGTCCCTTCCGGCCAACTGTATAATCCAGGCGGGGATCATAAACACTGTCCTGTGTCATTTCAAATTCATCGACAAAGCTTTGGGTTGGAACATTAAATCCATAACCATTTTCACTCCTGGGGGCAAACCATTGGTTTAGCCTATTTCCCAGCCATGGATTCTGACCATCAAGGTGCTGCACCGCAAAGATCGTTTCCACATTATTTTTGGTAGTTACTTCAAAATTCTCCCTGTATAAAAGAGCCAGGTCAAACAGGCCGGAGCCAACGACTTGTTGAAAAGCATCTTCCGCATCCTGCCATTGTTCCTGGAAAAGATACATTTTCCCAAGAAGGGCCAATGCAGCATATTTTGTCGGCCTGCCAAGATCAGGGCCCGTAAATGTTTCCGGTAAACGGTTTGCAGCATCCTGCAGGTCAGGGATAATAACATTTGCCCTGATTTCCTCAACAGGGGTTACAGGTTTTTGCATTTCTTCAGGAGTAGGGGTTGTTGTATGAACAGGAATGTCGCCGAAAATACTGCTAAGCCAGTAATAATAGTACGCTCTCAGGAATTTTGCTTCACCGATGATCTCGCTCTTTCTTCCTGCGTCCATATCAATCTTTTCAATATTGTCCAGCAATTTGTTGGCCCTTGAAACTCCTTCGTAATAAATTTTCCAGACTGTTTCAAGATTGCCATTATCAGTGGTAAGGTCGAAATCATCTACCCTGCCAATATCTGCCTGGTCGCCGGGAATACCGCCTTTAGCAGCATCGTCGGAAGCAATATCGCCAAATACCCAGATGCGGTTATCAGCATCAGCAAAGGACAGAACATTATAAATCCCCGTCAGGTATAATTCGGCATCCTCAGCCGTCTCGAAAAACTGTACATCGGTACGCTGTCCTTTTAATTCCTCATCCAGAAATTTCTTGCAACCGGAAAGTGAAACTGCTAACGTAAGGACAATTAAGACTGTTATATATTTAAATTTTCCCATGATCATTTAATTCCAGTACTAAAAATTAAGATTAAAACCTATTGTATAAATCCTTGGAGTTGGATAAGTTCCCCAGTCAATACCTGCAGCAAGGTCTGCATTTCTGGTCTTTTCGCTACTCAGGTTATCACTTTCATACATCTCCGGATCCAGTCCGGGATACTTTGTGAAAGTATAAACATTCTGTACGCTGAAATACACACGGATGCCTTCCAATGCGGAAGTTTCACGAATATTGAAATTATAACCAAGCATTAGATTCTTAAAGCGAAAATAGCTTGCAGACTCCAGGAACCTTGTTGAAGCTTTCTTGTTGTTGGATGCTCCTTTCCAGGACACCCTTGGGTATTCATCAGTTGATCCCTCTCCTGTCCAATGATTATCATACATCCTTTCTGTTACATTAAATCCCCTGTAAAACCCTTCAATATCCTGATTAATCTGCATATAGTAATAGTTACCTGCAACTCCCTGAAAGAACATTGAAAGATCGAAATTTTTATATGAAAAATTACAGGTCATTCCATAAGTAAATTTTGGTATCGCCGAGCCTACGTGCTTCCTGTCCTTTTCATCAATAATGCCATCACCATTCTGGTCCTTGAATTTTACGTCACCTGGTTCAATATTAGGCCCCTGGTAGGCACTGGAAAAGATATCCAGCTCGTTCTGAAATATTCCATCCATTTCATATAAATAGAATGATCCGATTGGATGCCCTTCTTCCGTTAAAGTAGCAAAAACTCCATTGTCTATCCTTCCCGCAGGGATCGGCCGGCCACCACTTAAGGATAACACCTCATTATAGAGGGTAGAAAAGTTTCCTCCAACCTCATATTTAAAATTCTCTTTTATCTCCCTCCAGAAAACTTCCAGCTCAAAACCACGGTTCAATACTTTTCCTGCATTGACAAAAGGAGGATCTGCACTTCCACCGCTGGGAGGCAGGGGTACTGGAATAAGCATATCATCGGTATAACGCCAGTAATAATCC
>JABMQZ010000201.1 GCA_013202965.1 Bacteroidota bacterium
CCCACTTCCCATAGGATTCTCCTTGTGCAGTACTTTGTATAGTAATACCAATGCTCATTACAATTGGTAATATAATCAATAATAAGTTCTTTTTCATGATTTTAGTTTTTGATATTAATGAATTTCCATTGTGTTTATTCAAAATTGATTTAATTAACACAAAGGCTAAAATGATCATGAAAGCTGGCCAGACTCACTATTATCTTAATTTTCCATTATCTTTGCCCTTGCCTCCTTTTTTTGTTAATTGGGTTTTTCATTTAGTCGATGTAATTATTCTATTTTCAATTAAAGGGGGTTTTTATATAACATCACTCCCTTTAGATTAATACGAAAATTATTAAAATGTCCCCTTATAAAAACATTTTGTAAGTTATTAATCAAATAATACCTCGTGGGCTTGCCCCGATGGTAATCAATTTCAAAGATTTTTTAATGTAAATGAAATTCATGCTGATCATTCAAATAGCTGTTTCAGCATACATCCATAATCTCTACATATTAATTCCGAAAACATGTAAAAGGTAACCCTGTTTTTCTGTTTTTTTTTTTTTGATAATTTTATAAAGAAAAGAAAAACAATAAGTTATGGGTGATATTTATAGGAGATGTAAATAATATTTCATCATGAACATGAAGAATTGCATGATGTAGTGATTGCACGATCTTGCGATGAATCAAAGGAAATCTAATCTTTCAATGGAGATACGGAATGTAAAGGCCTAAAAACACACGAGGACCGATTCTTTCGATACGGTCCTCGCCATTCGCCGGTTGCCGAAGCTTCCGGTTTATGCCAAGTTACTGTTATTGCGACTAATGCTTTGGTTTCTTTCCCTCGCGGGTCTGTCCTCTCCGCATCGAAGCCTTGCTTCCCGCTGCCCCTGAAGGCTTTGTTCCACATGACCCCAGCTTTTACCCGATCTTTGCGTCGCGCTGCCTCTGCCTTGCGGTTTTAGCGTTGCTTTGCCTTTTCAGACTCCAGCCAGCCCTTTATCGCTCACCTGGTAGGACAAATATACACAAAAACGACCTCTCCTGTCAAGCCTTTTACACATACATCTATTAACAATGTATTAACAGCACTTATGAACAATTGTTAATAACTTGAAATCATCATAATCCCCCGTTACGTGAGAGATTGAGACATAGTTACTGAGACTTAGAGATGAAGATACTATAGGACTCTTCACACCACATTTCCGTTAGCCGTTAACCGGTTGCCGCTATCAACTTATTCAACCCTTATAGACACACCTTCAGAATGGCTGGCAAATTCCGGTGCATACATACACTGTATGGTAGAAATGCCATTTGAAAATGTTCCTTTCTGGGTCACGTTCAAAGGATATTCGAACACCCAGGTTCCCTTCCTCAGGTTACTGAAAAAGAAGTTTACTGACGCATCCCTGATGCTTTCATAATATCCCATGCCACCCTGCCAGTGGTAACCCGAAAGGAAGTTCCTGGGTTCAAGTGCCGCGGCACGCATGTCTTTCATATGAATGAATTCCATATCGCGGTCGCACCTGATCTCAATCCTTGACACCACCTTGTCTCCGGGACTTAAAACATCACCATCATTGATTGGCGTGAGTACCGGGCCTTCATCCGTATAGGTTTCAAGAAACAATTTCTTCTGAATACTTAAGGGAGAAGCATGAGCCGTGATCTTGTCAAGATCTTCGAAGTACTGCCAGTAAACAGCACCCCATGCCACTCCCTCATTGGCTTTGCTTACGGTAATATCTGCCATATTGGGAGTAATCTCCCCTCCATGCCATTGATGCTGGAAATAACCTGTTCCTGCTTCTTTCTCAACACCATCAATATTGCCGGGATCAATAATTTTTCCTCCGATACTGATCGTCACATCTCCTTCTTCTGCAATAAGATTTGCTCCCCGCAATAACAAGGCATAGCAGGCATCAGCTGTAGCTCTGGTTGTTTCCCAGTCGTGGGTTTGCTTTTGCTTAAGTAACCAGGTCTTCATTAACTCCACGGAAGTTTTGTCTCCGGCCACTTCATCAAAGGCTTCAATGAGTAATGCCTGTGTTTCTATGGGTGCTTCATACCAGTAGTATCCTGCATCCTGCCTCCAGTACATACCCATTTCATCATTATACAGGGCATGTTCCTTAATGGATGCTATGATCACAGACGGCAGTGGCTTGTCTCCAAGACGATGAAGTGCAAGTGCGATCATCCCCTGTAAATATTTGTTTTGCTCAGTCCAGTACTTTTTGACCTGCTCTTTGAAATACATGAAGCCTTCTTTGTGCTTTGCAAGAAGCATATATTCATCAACAAAGAAACTCCGTGCATATAAATACTGGATATGGGTTCTGCCCAGGTGCTTTGTCGTTTGATAATCTTTATGTTTGCTTTTGATCCTCATAAAATCTTCAAACATACGATCGTCAATATAACGAATGGCATCACGCATCATTCTTTTAAGCACAGGCTCATTTTTATCAAGTATGCCGAGGTATTGCATTTTGCCAAAACCGCTAACAATATACTGGGTAATATAGTTATTATCCTGTCCTCCGGCGAACCATGGCCAGCCACCGTTGCCTAACTGGTTTTGCTGAAGTTTATTCAGGGCAGTTGCAAGCTCTCTGTCCATCTTGTTCAGGTCAAATAGCAGGGCGATACGTTTTTTTCGCTCCGATTCGTTTTTTGCCTGCATCACCCAGGGCGTTTCTTCCAGTAAGGCATTTTTGAGGTCCTGGTTTTTTTCCAGATTGGAGAGCAGGGCATCAGGCGATTCAGTCATCCAGCTTTCAAAAACTGTTTTGATCTTCGGATGCTGCTTAACAATATGAGCAGCAAAGCCATTGGCATAAACCCTGTTAAAGATCTGTTCGGAACATTCATAAGGATATTCCATCAGGTACGGCAGTGCCTGTACAGCATACCATGCCGGATTCGAAGTAAACTCAAGTGTATAACTGTAATGACTCAGTGTACTTCCTTCTGCCTGTGAATTTGCCAGCTTCTCAAAAGTAAAGTTTTTCGTTTCATTTCCATTAATGGGCAATGGCATGGATTCAGTTACCAGCATCCTGTTCTTTAAAACAGGAATTGCCATTTCTTCGCCATCGCTGAAATTACCTGCCTGGGCGATCACCCGGTACATAACAGGTTCTGTATTATGTGGAATATTGATTTTCCAGTAAACATTCTCACTGTTTCCTTCTGAAGCAGTGAATTCTTTTACAGGCTTATCATTTCCATACAGGCCGTCAACTGATTTCATGCTAATGGCATCGAAGAGTTGCAGACTGACCTCTCCATTGAGCACATCTTCCGACATATTCACCACTTTGGCGCTGAACCAGATCTCATCCCCTTCTCTGAAGAAGCGTGGGGGATTGGGAATGACCATCAGGTCTTTCTGGGTAACAAGTTCTTTTGTGATCATGCCGGAACTTAAATCTTTGGTGTAGGCCATGCCCATCATCTTCCAGCGGGTGAGAGATTCAGGAACCGTGAAGCTGATGATCACATCACCATCGGCATTGGTTTTGAGATCGGGAAAAAAGAAAGCGGTTTCCTGTAGATTTCTGCGAACAGATACCTCCTCAGTTTGTTTTGGCTCTTCGGGTACTCCTGTTACAGGTACATCCTTATCCTCCTCATTGTATATTTCCTCACTGCCTTCTGCTTCAGGAACTTTCATGTTTGCCTCGCCTTCACCATCCATGAGCATCGTTACACCACCAAAACTCTTACTCCTTGACAGCTCAGGATACATATGCCCGTATGCATACAATCCTTTCCAGTTCAGAAAATCATATGTCCTTTCGGGCGGATATTCATAGGGTTTGTATTCCTGGTAAACTCTTCCGGAGTTTTGCACGAAAGCATTTCCTGCTTCCCAGCTTTCACTAAAATAATACTCATTGAATAAATTGAAGTACCAGTTGTGTGGGCTAAATGCATCCAGGGAAGCATCATACATGCCGGCCAGCATTTCAGCTGCTACCTTATCTCCTTTATCCGACCTGATCCTGATGTTCCAGCTTTCCTTCTGTCCGGGTAACAACTTATCACGGAAAGTCTCGAAACTGATGTCCAGTTTTTTGTTGGAGAAGGGAACAGTTATTGATGCGGAATTGTTGTAACTGCGGTTATGATTGATAAAGACAAGATTGATACTCATACCTCCCCGATCTTCTTCCCTGATGGGAATCTCAAGTTTTACCTGCTCATTGCTCAATTCCAGCCACTCTTTTTTGATCGGGCCGTTTTTCCCGGAAACCTCATAAAGTATGTGAACATTTTTATATGCTGTCCCGATAAGGAAAGTAGCCATTTCACCCGGCTCTCCCTCTAACTTTAAAGGAACAAACCAATTGGCTTCATTCAAAGGCAGTTGATCTGAAGAGGATGAATAGAGGGTGAAAAATTTAGTCACTGTGACTTCTTCTCCGAATACATCTTCCGCTTTCATCAAAACTTTATATTCTCCGGCCTGCCATTTTTTAAGGTTCTTCAACTCCAGGCTGGTATGGTCTTCAGTATTCAGCGTGTATTCAAAAACTATTTTCTTTTCTTCCCAGGTATTTTTGTCTTCTTCATCTTTAAAGATGTTGTTTGGGAATTTCTCTTTAAACTCATCTTTGGCCATAAGGTATATATCGGGTTGCTGCCATTTCCGTTCCTTCAATACATTGCCCGGCCCTTTCAGCTGTGTGATCTTAATATCTACCCGGGCAGGTTCGGCTTCGCCGTTAAGGTTGGTAGTCTTCAGGTTAAAGCTGTTCGTTTCATTCCCGTTTACCATATCGGAAATGTCGAGATTGATCAACAATGATTTTTCTCCGACAGAAACAGTTTTCTCTCCTGAACGGGTTTCTCCACTGATATCCGTAATATCAACGTAAACAGTGTAGTTGAATACGGGAGTCAGGATGCTGTTTTGGCTGCGGTCGGGTATAGCGGTGAAATCGATGCTGAATAAACCTTTATCATCTGTTTCAATTTCCCCGAATGCGATTTCAGCTCCAGGGCTTTCAGGATAGTAGTGCCACCAATAATTACGAAACGGATAAAAAACATTTCTGACGATCCTGTACTTGACTTTGGCATGATCAACAGCATTGCCGGAGTATGCCAGGGCTTTACCACTTAGGGTGACTTTTGAATCCAGTTTATAACTGCCCTTCACAGGCTCAAACACCACTTCAAACTTAGGCCGCTTGTATTCTTCTACCGAAAAAGTAGTTCGTCCGGATTCGTTCTGAATGCGCATGCTGCCGGTAAGGCGCCCGACAGGTGCGGTGAACGACCCATGAAAGGAACCATATTCATTGGTCTTCAACTGCAGTTCTGAGATCTTCTGGTTGTTGACATCAAAAAACTGAACAGTGGTGCTCTTGTTCTTATGTATTTCGTATTTCTCCCCGGTCTTTGTAAGCAGTATCCCCTTGAAATAAACTGGTTGCCCCGGCCGGTATATAGAACGGTCCGTAAAGAAAAAACTTTGGTCTCTTGCAACCTCCGGACGGTCGTAAGGTTTTGACAGATAGAAGAAATTTGGTGAAGTAAAGCGGTCATTTTCAGTAATAAAATCAAGCAACAGCCTTTGTGACAAACCCTTAGCTGACGGAATGCTGAAATATCCCTCCTCATTGCTTGTATAGCTGCCTGCAGCAAGCAAATGATATTCCCTGCTGCTATTGTCATAAACTTCTTCATATATATTTACATGGACTCCGGGAATTTGAGTTCCGGAAGCTCTGTCAAGTACATAGAATACCAGATCGCCATTATCTTTTTTGTCGCTGATATAGCTGATGCCGCTGAGCCAGAAATTATTGACGTTGATAACACCCTGACTTTTCTCAAAAGCCGGATTATCGGATATAAGCAATCCGTAATAACCTTCGGTCATCAGAGGGATGGCGATCTCTGTGCGGTGCAACTGATGATCATCATCAACGGGAAGCTCAATTGACCATTGTTTAACTGGCCTTACTTTCCTGTAACTATCCAGCTTATTATCCTCATTCCATTTCAGTCGCTGCTTTCTGTCTTCTTCCGGATCAAGCGGGATTACCCGGAGATAGACCGTAGAAACATTTTTAAATGAAACAGATGACAGAAAATGCTTTCCGGGCAGGTTGGCATAATTCAATTCGCAGTGCAGCGATTTTTCTTTGATTTGCTTAAGCAGGATTTTACACAAGGCTGCCCCGTAGGAAGCTGGAAATTCTTTGATGGCATTTTCGCAATACTGGACAGCAATGACCTTATCACGTTTATGCTCTTCTGATACCAGGGGTTTATACTTATCTCCTGATTGATTATACAGGAGGGCCAGGCGATGGTATATTTCTGTTACCTCTTCCTGCCCCATATAGCGGGTTTCCATTTGCTGTAGTGTATGCAGGAACAATTTTTCTTTATCAGGAAAGATGGCATGATCATAAATAAAATTCAGCCGGTTAAGGTCAAGGTCGACCAGGGCTGCCGGATCAGGATCATTCAAATGAAATTCTATTAATGCCTGGTATAATCCGAGTGCGTGAAATTTCAGAGAATATTCCTCTTTTTCCTGTAGCTCCATGTTTACAAAAGCCTCTGCAAGGTCTAGCATTTGAGGGTCATCAAGCTCAAAGCGAATGGCTGGCCTGCTAGCCATAAATTCATCATTTTTGAAGAATTCCAGGGCATGGTGGGCGAGCAGATCGTAAAGACCTGGCCTGTAAATGTCCAATGAATCACCTTCGGTAAGGATAAGGGCATAATCAGATACAGGAGTTTTCTGGAGTAGGGCAGGATCTTCAAGGGAAAGGCTGAATTCTTCAAAAATTTTCTGTGCGAACATTTTCTGATCCCAGGTCGCAAGATCAGTGAGTTCGTAAGCGGCAACATTGGTACGGTCGAGGATCAGATACCTGTTTGAGAAATAATAACCCATGTAAAGGTCTGCAAGGAGTGAATGCAGAATCTGCTTGGATGGGGCTGTAAAACCGGCTAGCTCATGATTGATCTTCGCGATGGCTTTTTGGATATGATCTTCCTCAAAGCGGGAACTCAGGCGAATGCCGTATTCAATGGCCTTTATCATCTGAGGCTGGTTTTTATCCTTCTTTGCCTGTGCATAGATCTTGTTCACAATATTTATTGCTGAGCGTGGCTTCCCCTTGTTTTCGAGGGCTTTAACTTCTTTCCACTCTTGCTCATAATCAAATGGGCCGGATACCGCCCCTGAGGGAACGACGCCCTGTATTGAAAATCCGCTTGCCAGAAAAAACAGACCAAGCAGGAAAAAGATATTCAGATATTTAGCTTTCATATTTATTATTTAATGTTTGAGCGTGTCTTTAGTTCAGATGCCCCGGATGAGCATATTC
>JABMQZ010000202.1 GCA_013202965.1 Bacteroidota bacterium
AAAAATTGGAAGCATTAGCCGCAAAGAACTCGGTTTGCTAAAACAAGGCCTGGAAGATATATTAAGATATTAAACAGCTTACGTTCCCGTTCATGTTCAGGATTTACTATTTCTTTTAAGATCGGAAGAAACATGTTCCCCTGATCTTGATTGGGCGATTTTCCTATCATCTTTTTGCAAGGTTTACACCTAAATTACTAAAAACCTTGCAATTTAGACCACATGATTTTCATTACTTATCAACTTAAAACTGTTGATATCATTGAGTTTTTGATCTTCTTAAGGATCGACGAATTAATATAAATCCTAAAAGAAGTACAGGTAATAGAAGATTACTTTTCATTGTGTTTGTGTAATGATTGATAGAGATTAGTCACATTTTATGATCTCATTTATCGGCCAATAAATTCTCAAGGCCCATTTTGATCAGTAATTGTTTAAATCTTGGATCTGGTCTTAAAGAGTCAAATGGTGGAGGTGTAGTAATGTAGATCAGATTGCCATCACGATCATTATACGCTTTTTCGAACCATTCAAAAGCACTGTCAGTTTCTCCGAGACCATGATATATTGCTCCTACCCAGAAAGAAGACACATATCCTTTTTTTGCCCTTTCTTTGAGATCCAGCAGAAGACTGTATGCGTTATCCTTTTGACCTGCAAGGGCATAATAAAATCCCAACACCCCAAGATTCGCTACGGTTTGAGCACCTGACTCAAGCATCTTTTTACCTTCGGCTAGGGCTTCTTTGAACATTTTCTTCTGTGCATATGCTTCCATTAAGCAATGATGCCCCATCGGGAAGTCTGGTTCACTGTCCTGAAGTCTTTCAAAATAGTTGATGGCTCTATCAAATTCCCGTTTGTATATATACACATATCCTATGCGTATCTTAATGAGAAGATTAAGGGGATCGAGTTCCCGTGCCTTATGAAGTGTTGCCATGCTTTCATCGTACTTGCCTTCCATAAAACTCCAGTAAAATTCAATCCACAGGTAGGAACTCACGGAGTTGGGATTTAATTCAAGTGCCCTTTTGAAGTTCTTAAGTGTTGATATTCGGTTAAAATCATAAAACAATGATACCAGGCCCAGTGACACATAGGCTTCAGCCAGGTTCGGATCAAGTTCAAGCGCTTTAAGGGCAGCTTCTCTCGCCATTGGCATGGCATCTTTAGTGGGTAAAATATTAAATCCGGTTGACAGTAATGTATATGCTTCTGCAAGTGAAGTATAAGCAAGAGCAAGTCGGGGATCTTCTGCAATGGCTCTCTTATAATATTCAATTGCCTTGTGCGTATATTCGGGAAGGAATTTATTTATATAATATCGCCCCCTCAAATAAAAATCGTATGCTAAAATACTTTCAGGCTGTCGCTCTTTATGCAACTGCACATGTAGATTAAGGGTATCTTGTAAGCGGTTGATTATTTTAGCAGTTATTTCTTCCTGTATTTCGAAAACATCGGCCATATTTCTATCATATCGTTCTGACCAAAGATGGTAGCCATCTTCAACTTTTATCAACTGAACCGTAATTCGTAGACGGTTTCCTGCTTTTCTAATACTGCCTTCAACCAGTATTCCCACATTTAATTTCCGGCCTATCTCACGGATATCCGTGTTTTTATCTTTAAAGGCAAAAGAAGAAGTCCTGGCAACAACCTTTAGGTTTTCAATTTTTGTTAATGCATTGATAAGTTCCTCAGCCATGCCCTCACAAAAGTATTCCTGTTCAGGATCTGAACTCATATTAATAAATGGCAATACAGCAATAGACTTTTCTTTGGGGGTTTTAAGTTCTTTAATTATCGGTTCTGAAAGAATTGTTGCTTGTTGTCTGGTATTAATCGAATATATCTTAACAGGATGACTGATATTTTTAAGAGATTTTTCTCCAATAAACTCTGCCATAAAATCCGTTTTGTTTTTAATATCTTCATAAACCCGCTCAGAAACACAAATACTCCCAGGCTCTCCTAAGGATTCTATCCGGCTGGCAATATTTACTCCATCACCAAATACGTCCCCTTCCTTCAAAATGATATCACCTATGTGAATACCAACACGAACTTTAAATTTAGACTCCTTGCAACATGCATTCTGGATTTGGATAGCACAAGCAACAGCATCAAATGAACTCTGAAAAATAGATAAGGTCCCATCACCGATTTCCTTGATATACTCCCCTTTAAATTTCTTGATGGAAGTTTTGTGGATTTCTCTGTTTTTCTCAAGAATACTCATGGCCAGTTTTTCATCTTTCGACATCATTGCCGAATAGCCAACAATATCGGTGAACATGACTGCTGCAAGTTTCCTATGTTCTTTCATTTTTATAGATTCCTAATCAGTTTTCAAAACCAATCCTTGTTAGAATTGCCTTGAACCTTGGATCGGTCAATAGATCTTCGAACCAGAATTCAGATTCACATCCAAGCAGCAAAACCCCGAATTCATGATTTTTGCATGCGATATCCAGCCACTCAAAGGCTTTATCATAATTCCCGAGACCGGTATGGATTATACAGAATTCCATGGCTCTGGTATCCTTGTTTTTAGCTATATCTTCTAATTTTTTTAGTTCATCCAAGGCTTCTTCTTTTTGCCCCGATTTGGCATATGCATAACTCATGCTCCCGATAATATCAAAAAAATCTCCGGTCATAGTCCCCACTTTTTTAAAATATTCAATCGCTAAACCATACTTTTTCAGCCGAACGTAAACGTTAGCCATAAAAAAATAAGCAGGAGAGAAATCGGGATCCATATCAATTGTAAACTGTAGTTGGTTGATAGCTTTTTCAAAATCACCAGCCCAGGCATAAATAACACCAAGATCACGATTGATAATTGCTGATCCGGGATCATATTCTTGCGCTCGAGTCATATAGTGGATGGCTTCTTCATGGCGGTTGATGATACTAAGTAACGCGGCATACCAATTGTGAGCAGTTGGATAAAGCGGATTAAGCTGAATAGCCTGTTTAAAAGAACGTTCAGCCCCAAGCCAGTCCCAATCATAACTAAATTTAATCCATCCATGCGCTGTATGAGCTTCCGCCAGGGTTTCATCAATGGATAATGCCTTTTCAGCGGCAATTCTGCCCTGGCGAATTAATTGTTCAGGCTTGGCCAGATGCATTGAAAGCATACAATAACATTCCGCCAGACCTGCATAGGCAAGGGCATAGTTGCGATCTATTTCAATAGCACTTTGGAAAAACTCGAATGCTTTGTTAAATCCAACTTCACTTCTTCTGTTCCAGAAATATCTGCCTTTTAAATAGAGATTATATGCCTCCTTATTTTCAGTGTGACGTTTAACCAGTTCATCCTTTTCATCTCTTAGCAGTTTAACTTTTAGATTGTCAACAATTGCCAGGGAGATTTCATCCTGAATGGCAAAAATGTCCTCTATTTCCCGATCATATTTCTCCGACCAGAAATGGTATCCGTTAGATACATTAACAAGCTGGGCAGTAATTCGCAATTTGTTTCCAGATTTCCGAATACTGCCTTCCAGAACCGACTGAACATTTAATTTTTTGCCAATGTCGCCAATATCATAACCTTTTCCTTTAAATTGAAATGCCGAGGTTCTTGAGGCGACCTGTAATCTCGTAACTTTAGTCAGCGCATTTATGAGCTCCTCAGCCATTCCTTCACAAAAATACTCCTGGTCTTTTTGCGGGCTCATGTCGGTAAATGGCAAAACTGCAATTGAGTTTAACTTTTCATTCTTTGAATCACTATATAAAGTATCATTAATCTCACTATCCTTTTTTTCACTGGTGATTGAATAAATCTTTACTGGATGATCAATGTTCTTTAAGGTTTTTTCATAAAGAAATTCTGCCTTAATGCCCGTTTTATTCTTTATGTCATCATATATTTTTTCAGAAACATAAATACTACCTGGTGCTGCTGATGCTTCAATCCGGGAAGCAACGTTCACTCCATCACCAAAAACATCATTCTCCTTCATAATAACATCGCCAAGGTGAATACCAATTCGAACCATCAGGGAAGATTCAGAACAACATGCTTTCTGAATCTCTATCGCGCATCTGACGGCATCAAAAGAACTTTGAAAAATTGATAGTGTTCCATCACCGATTTCCTTGATATACTCCCCTTTGAAATTTTTGATGGCAGTTTTGTGGATTTCTCTGTTTTTCTCAAGAATACTCATTGCCAGTTTTTCATCCTTCGACATCATTGCCGAATAGCCAACAATGTCGGTGAACATGATAGCAGTCAGTTTATGTTGGTTTTCCATAAGGGAAACAATGTGAATCAGGTGTAAATATATGAAATATTAGATTGAAAAGCAATGTAGTCTCTGAATCAATGAGAGTTAAGATTAATGAACCTTCCCGCCGTGCTCCTACGCTAAAGCTTACGAGCCCGGCGAAGCCAATATAACCCAGGAGATCCCTCCCCGAGTACTCGGGGGGATCAGTTCGGCTAAATAATTTTGTTTCTCAAAATTAAAGTCTCACTGATTTAAGGTATTCTTTTTATACCTTTATAGATGAAAAAATCCAGACGCCATGAAAAAGTTATTACTCTATCTGATGACAACAGTCCTGCTTATCGGTCTTCAGGCTCAAACTTATATCGACCCTGTTGACAACACCGATCTTGAAAGCAATACTACTTATATTATCAACCCGGGTGTTTATTCTGTTGCTGATGTAGGTAAGGACGGAATATTAAGAATAGATAATAAAGAAAACATAATAATTGATGCCAGTGGTGTATCAGTTGACGGAAGTGACTATACAGGATATTTTATAAAGATCAATAACTCTTCCAATATCCTTATCAGGAATTTTGAACTTATTGAACATTACTATTATGCAGTTTACACAACCAATTCCGACAATATCGAAGTCCACGACTGCAATTTTAATTATAATAAGGTTGATTCAACAGGCTGGATTTCAATATGGACAAATTACACTTCTGCACTGGGTGGTGGGGTAATGATGTACCAGGTTAACCATGGGCTGATCCACAATAACATGATGAAATTCCAGAACGATGGTGTGGCATTGTATCATTGCGATAATATTGATATTTGGGACAATGATTTTTCATGGAATACCTCATTCGGGATAAGGATGTACTTTAGCGATACATGTCATATTTATTTAAATAACTGTTCACATGTAAACCGTCCTTTTACTAACCCGAGTGATTGTGCTGCTTTATTGGTACTGGTCTCCAATGCCAACCTTGTAGAACATAATGATCTCTCCTATTCCGGCGACGGGGTTTTCCTGGGACAATTCGAATACTCGAATATCCCAAACAACAATATATTCAGGTATAACGAATGTTCATTTTCCCCGCATAATGCCATTGAAGCCACCTTTGCCGACGGAAATGTATTTTATGGGAACAAGTGTAATTACAGTCATTATGGTTTTTGGCTGGGTTACTCATATAACTCCCTTGTTGACAGCAATGAGGTTATTGGCAATCAATATTCAGGTATAGCAATCGATAGAGGATTTAACAATACAATCGTTAAAAATATTATTTCTGAAAATCCAAATGGGATAGAACTATGGGAAGGTGACGGCATACCTCCATATCAAAATCAATACTCCCATGATTATTTCATTCGCCAGAACCTGTTTGAAGGAAACAGTGAAGCTATATATGCACACAACACTGAACATCTGGTTTTAAAAGATAATATTTTAAAATATAATAATAACGGTGTACGCTTATCGGGCGATGCAAGCCATGACACTATTCTCGGCAATACCTTTACTACCTCCTGTTTTTATCATATAGAAAATGCTTCCACGGATGATATTACAGCTACAGGAAATTCATTTGGTTTTACTGATGAAGATATCATTGAATGTAATATCTGGGATAATTCTGATAATCCGGCACTGGGAGAAGTGATCTGGCATCCATATATCCCGGTTCCCGACCCGCTTGTTTTAACCGATTACATTGAAGATATGGCAGAAGAGCCTGCAAGATGGTATGCGTACCCGGAGGCATGCTGGGGTTATGATTCTAGTTTTGCAGCCTACACAGAATGGGATTATACTGATTATGTAGTTGGTGAAGCATCCATTCATCACCAAACCGGTAATGGATGGGATGTTGGCCTGCATTACTGGCCGGAGGACGATACTGTAAGAATGTGGTCACTGACACTGGCCGATACCCTTAAATTCTGGCTTAAGACATCTAATAATACCGTTTATGGTTTCCAGTTTCATCATATCCGTGTTGGCAATAATTGTGGCGGGTATTTCAAATATACCGGATCATCCAGCCCGCTGAATGCGGCAAATGGGCAGTGGAAACTTATCAAGGTACCACTTGCAGGAGGAGGGTCACCATACTCATACACTAAATCACAGATTGGTGAAGTCTCCCTGTCAGAGATCAATTATGTATCCATTCATGCTGATACCTGGGATTTTGGTTTTGAAATATGGCTTGACGGTGTTCATTTTACATCTTTCGGAGTAGGTGAGCAGGAAATTGATCCTCCACAGGAAATAAGCATTCAAATATACCCGAATCCCGCACAGGAATACATTAAGCTGGATCTGCCCGTACAGGCAAAAGTTCAGGTCTTTGACATCAGCGGCCGCGAACTGATGGAACTGACAAGCAATAGTGAAACCCGGAAGATCGATGTTTCAGGCCTGGAAAATGGCTTGTACTATGTACGGATCACACTCGAAGGACAGACCATTAGCAGGAGTTTCGTGAAAAGGTAATGATAATTTTATATAAATGAAGAGGCTGTTAAATTAAGTGTTCCGTACCTACAGGTGATCATCAAAATACTTCACCATCTTGGCGTTCAGGTGTAAGCGGTCCATACCACCAACCCCATGCCCGTGGCCGGGATATACGAAGTAATCCACTTGTACTCTTTCCTTGATGAATTTGTTGATCAGGCTTAGGGAGTGTTGCCAGACCACAACAGGATCGGATGTCCCGTGGATGATCAGCAGATCGCCTTTCAGTTTTGAAGCATGGTTTAGCAGGCTGGCTTCTTCATAACCTTCCGGGTTCGACTCAGGAGTGTCCATGTAACGTTCCCCGTACATCACCTCGTAATACTGCCAGTCGGTAACCGGGCCTCCGCATACCCCTACCTTGAAATCATCGGCCTGTTTCAGCATCAGGGAGATGGTCATAAAACCTCCATAGCTCCAGCCGGTCACTCCTATCCTGTCAGGATCGACAAACGATAATGACTTCAGGTATTCAACTCCCCTGGCCTGATCTTCAACTTCTATGGTTCCCAAATTTCTGAATACGGCCTGTTCAAAATCTCTTCCCCTGTTTGCAGATCCCCTGTTGTCGAGGGTGAAGATCACGTATCCTTTCTGCGCCATGTAATAAAGGAACATGGAAGCGCCACCCATCCATGAGTTGCTGACCAGCTGGGCATGCGGACCCCCGTATACATACACAATGACCGGGTACTTCTTTTCCTGGTCAAAGCCCGGAGGAGTGATCATGCGACAGTAGAGATCGGTCCCGTCATCTGCTTTAATGCTAAATACCGACATCTGTCCGATATCATAATCAGCAAGTAGGTTTTTATCCTCCTGAAGCAGCTGTATCATCTTTCCCTTTGTGGAAACAATTGAGTATTCCCTTGTAGTGGTGGTATCACTGAAAATGTCAATAAAGTATTTGCCATTTTTATTCAGGATGGCACGGTTCGAGCCGTTCCTGATACTGATCTTCGTGATCTCCCCGGATTTCAGTTCCACTGAATACACATTTGAATTCAAGGGGCTTTCTTTAGTGCCTGTGAAATAAGCATATTTGTTTTTCGGCCCCACA
The DNA here is from genome assembly GCA_013202965.1 of Bacteroidota bacterium. Classification (GTDB taxonomy): domain Bacteria; phylum Bacteroidota; class Bacteroidia; order Bacteroidales; family B18-G4; genus B18-G4. The sequence continues at coordinate 7,850 of JABMQZ010000202.1, forward strand.
CCAAGCAAATTACGGACTACCCATTCCCCGGAGGTGAGCTGCCTGATCAGTTCGCCCTGAGTATTGTATAGATAAAGATGCCTGTAGCCATCCCTTTCACTGATCCAGATAAACTGTTCGTTGCTGTTATTCAGAAAAACCAGCACATCTTCCGGTTCCACATATTTATCATTTTCTTCTTCAAACAAGGTCTTCACCAGGCTGCCGCTGTGAATATCATACTGATTCAGTTTCATGTGGTTCTGATCCCGGTTGAGAACCGCAATGTATACGTATTTTTCGTCCGGGCCCCAGCTAACACAGCTCAGGTACTGCTCGGCCGGCTCTCCCGTTTTAAGGAATTTCACTTTCCCTGAACTGACATTATAGATGCCCAGTGTCACTTCGTGGCTGGTCATTCCTGCCATAGGATACTTGATGTTTTTTGTTTCAGCCACCCTGGCACCGACATCCACCAGGGGATAATCGCTTACCATGGTTTCATCCTTGTGGTAAAAGGCCAGGTAATTGCCAAATGGCGACCAGAATGTACCTCCGCTAATCCCAAATTCACTGCGATGTACGGTCTGCCCGTTAATGATCCCGGGATCCTCATCATTGGTGATCTGTATCTGGCGGCCCTCAAAAGCAACATAAAGGTTATTATCGATTGTATAGGCCAGTGCAAAATTGCTTTTACTCACATCTGTATTGGCAGCTTCCGCAGGATAGTCGTTGATCTCCCTGAGTTGATTAGAACTGATATTGTATATATACACCTTATTTCCACTTATGAAATACCCCAAATTATCGTCCAGCCATTTGAATGAAGGCAGTCTCCGCAGGCTATCTTCTTCAAGTTTATTCAGGCCTTTGTTGATATCACCCAGGCTAAACAGCTGAATGTGCTTGTCAGATGTGGCTTTCGATGCCATAACATTATTTTCATCTTTATATATGAAATAATTTGAATTTCCCATCCAGCTAAGTCCGCGCATGGAGGCGGGCATGATCTCGCGGTTCATATAGGAAGCATCTTCAATAGTGAGTTGCTTTTCCTGTGAGATCAGGATGGATGGAAAAATGAAAAGGACAGTGATCAGGAGTAGGAAGTGTTTTTTCATGCTTGGATGTATTTTGAATGGTTTAGTTTCTGAAATAGCAGGTTCGGATATTTGGTTGCAAGATACAAATTTGCTATTTCTTGCTGATCATAAACTTAAAATCCGACAGATACTGGCTCTGCCTGTCGTTGACATAAACATAAAATGGTGTTTCGACAACTTTTGGAAAGAAAACCGTGGTATAATTCCACCAGCCGTTAGCTTCGGGTAATTGAGGGGCCTGGTAGACGAGGTCGATCTCCATGATCTTTTCTTTGTCATCTTCTCCCCTGATCACGATGAAGAACCATCTGAAGTTGGCATTGCTTTCGATTGTTCTGGCGATGAAAAGCTGTATACATCCACCCTGTGCTTCTTCTTTGTATTTTTCCTTTAGCTTCTCTTTCTCCTCCTCTACAATATCCATTGTATCCACGCCAATGATCATCTGATCCAGGCTCATGTATGTAATGTTTGTAATGGGTCCAAGGTTTGAATGGCGCTGTTTGGCAGGACGTTCACCGAATATCTGAGTGATTTTATAAGTATACAAATCATGTATACTATTATCCAGCCAGGGCCTTTCGAAAAGTTGCTTATTGATCTTTGTAATATCTTCTGACTGCGCTCCGGCAGTAAAAGATATTGCGGATAATACGATCACGCAGGCGTATAATATATATCTCATAATGGTAAGTATTAACGGTTCTATTGAGCCCGGATACTGGATACTTGAAGTGTGGTTACTATTGTGGGCTAAAGCCCGTATTTTCTTTTTCTCTCTTTCACCGCGCTAAAGCACGGTGTAATTGATATGCCTTGTATAAAATGGAGGCTGGTATTATTAAACGATAATTCAAAATCCAAAATTACCTTCTCGTCATCCCGTCATAAAGTCTTACAGTCTTATGGTTAACCCAAAACTCAACACTCAACACTATCAAGCGCTTTTCACAGCCAAAGAAATCTCCTTAATCAGCTGAACATCATTTTCAATGGCCGTACCGACAACGATCAGGTCAGCACCGGCACTACAGCTTTCAAACGCGGCTTCAGGGGTCCTGATACCACCTCCAACCACAAGGGGGATAGAAATGTTTTCTTTCACACTTCTGATCATGGAAGCTGATACGGCATGACTGGCTCCGCTTCCTGCATCCATGTAGATCAGCTTAAGTCCCAGCATTTCACCAGCCATGGCAGTACATACAGCAATTCCATCCTTCTCCCTGGGAATGGGAGTGGTGTTGCTCATATAGAGTGCTGTGGTAGAATTTCCGCTTTCGATCAACATATACCCTGTAGGCAATATTTCCAGGCCGCTGGCTTTGATGTAAGGCGCAGCTAAAACATGTTTACCAATAAGCAATTCGGGGTTCCGCCCGGAAATGAGAGAAAGCACAAGGATTGCATCCGCATTTCCATTTACCTGCATTTCACTTCCGGGGAACAGAATGACCGATAAATCGGTTTCGGACCTGATCAGCTTAATGCACTGATCCAGGTGGTCGTTGACGAGCAAACTGCCCCCGACAAAAATATAATCCACGGCAGCCTCGCTTGCCAGGGCCATAAGCTTCTTCATGACATTATGCCTGCAATGCTCAGGGTCAATGAGAATGGCAAATTGTTTTTCCTTTCTTTCGGAAATACGCTTATAAATCTCCATGTTAATAAATCAATATGCGGACAAATATACGAAAATTGCAAGCCCGGAAAGCAATCCCTGCTTACAGCCTGTCAGCTTTTAACATGCGGGTGCCGATCACATATACCAGGTAATAATTATCCAGTTTTTCTACTTGCAGGCGAAAATGATTCTCCTGTTTCCCGGCATGTATTATTCCCTTGAAACCACCTTTCAGTTTTTCCGGCAAACGGCCTATCCTGATGTGTGATTTAAAATCAAGTTTTCTTTCACCGTATAATTTATAGAGTGCTTCTTTGGCACACCAATGAACACAAAGCTGTTCGGTAGACATCGTTTCGATCGCCTGACCTGTTTCATCCCGGCTGAGAAATTTATCCCCAATCTTGTGGAGTCTCTGGTTCACTTCTTCCACATCTATTCCGACAGGATACTTTTTACTCAGGATCACGCCGGCAAATTTGCCTGAGTGGGTAACAGAAATATGCTCATCGGAGAGATCGATAAATGGTTTGCTATGCTGATCATACCGTACACGTACACTTTTTCCCATGCCAACTACATTCTTCAGGATATACCTGTATGCCAGCCAGTGGACTCTGCGTTGGTCGGTCCGGAATTCATTGTACTTTGCCAGCTCTTCCCCGTCAAGGTTAAGCTGAGTTAAAAACCATTCAGGAGTTTCTTCAATTTCCCAGATCACCAGGCGGGAATGTTCATTAATATGTTTGTCGGTCCGGATGGGCATGATTGGGGATTGGTACTGCAAAGATAAAAATATTCAGGGGACCGGGTACCAGGTGCCGGGTACAGGGTGTTGAGTAAGCATATGAGACTGTACGACTGTAAGACTTTAGGACGGGAAGAAAGTGTTGGATTATGAATTTGGGATTATGGATGGATTTCTGATCTCTGATTTCTGATCTCTGATTTCTGATCTCTGATCTCCTTCGTTTCAATAATAATCAGCTTTACTTGGCAATTTCGCCGGAAATAAGTAATTTTGCAGTCCCAAAATAAAAAATATAAAAATGCAACAAACAATCACAGATAAAATGACTGACTATAAGATTAAGGATATCAATCTGGCCGACTGGGGCAGAAAAGAGATCGACATTGCAGAGAAAGAAATGCCGGGGCTGATGTCGTTGAGGGAAAAATACGGTGACACGAAGCCGCTCAAAGGTGCCAGGATCACCGGCTCACTGCATATGACAATTCAAACGGCCGTTCTTATAGAAACTTTATTAACGCTTGGCGCTGATGTCAGGTGGGCCAGTTGTAATATTTTCTCTACACAGGACCATGCTGCTGCTGCTGTTGTCCGTGATTCAAATGTACCCATTTTTGCCTGGAAAGGCGAGACGCTCGAAGAATATTGGTGGTGTACCAATCAGGCACTTGCTTTCCCCGAGGGCAAAGGACCTCACATGATCGTAGATGATGGCGGTGACGCTACACTCCTGGTTCATCTCGGCTATGAAGCAGAAGATGACAACTCCCTTCTGGATAAAAAACCGGATAAGCGGGAAGAAGAAGTGATCCTTCAAACCCTGAAAGGTATCCTGAAAGAAGATAGTACACGATGGCATCGCATGGCCAAAGAGATGAAAGGTGTATCTGAAGAAACCACCACAGGTGTTCACAGGCTGTACCAGCGCATGGAAAACGACACACTGCTTTTTCCGGCCATTAACGTGAACGATTCTGTGACAAAATCAAAGTTCGATAACCTTTATGGGTGTCGCGAATCCCTTGCTGACGGGATTAAACGCGCTACGGATGTGATGATTGCCGGCAAGGTAGTCGTGGTGCTGGGATATGGCGACGTAGGCAAAGGAAGTGCAAAATCCATGCGTTCCTACGGCGCAAGGGTCAAGGTTACCGAGATTGATCCCATCTGTGCCCTGCAAGCCGCTATGGAAGGCTTTGAAGTAACCACCATTGATGAGGCCCTGAAAGACGGAAATATTTTTGTAACCACTACCGGCAACAAAGATGTGATCACCCTTGACCATATGGCCAGAATGAATGACGAATCCATTGTATGTAATATCGGCCATTTTGATAATGAAATCCAGGTTGACCCCCTTGACAATGCTCCGGGCGTAGAAAAGATCAACATCAAACCTCAGCTTGATAAATACATATTCCCCGATGGGCATTGTATCTATTTGCTGGCTGAAGGAAGACTTGTAAATCTCGGCTGTGCTACCGGTCACCCCAGCTTTGTAATGAGTAATTCATTTACCAACCAGATCCTGGCACAGCTTGATCTCTGGCAAAATGATTTTAAGACTGATGTTTACAGACTGCCCAAGCATCTTGATGAAGAAGTTGCACGCTTACACCTCAGGCATATTGGGGTGACACTTACTGAACTTACCGATGAGCAGGCAGCTTACCTGGGTGTCCCGAAGAACGGGCCTTATAAGCCGGAGCATTATAGATACTAGATACTGGATGCTAGATGCTAGATGCTGGATGTTTTGTACGCCAAAGCTTGCGCCACCGCTGAAGCTTACGCTTGCGCCGAAGCTTCAGCGTAGGAGCATGGCGGCACGCGCTTAGCGTAGGTGTACTGGTTACTGGTTGCTGCCAGACATTACCGTACTTCATCATAAGATCTAATTTGTGATATACAGGTTCATGCCATCATATGCAGTTCTGTATTGTTTTAGTGGAATGGTAGCAGGTGAAATTGGAGAACCGTCAATGATCTGGTACGACATTTCTGTACAGGTATCATAAACAAACGGATAATGATCGTCTACAATCAGGTGTGTGCAAATAAGGGTTTCCGGATCACAGCATTCATTTGATTTAAAAGGAGGTGTCCGTTCATAGGCCAGAAAATCTTCCTGTGTCATCCTGTATATGATCAGGCCCCTGCTGGGAGCATTCACATAGGGATAGTACATCCAGCCACTCACAATATTCAATTCCTGGTACATGGTCGAATTGGGATTGATCACCACATTGATGTAAGCATAAGGGATATCGCTCTCCGGGTCATCACCTTTCTTACAGGAAGCTGTGAATATTAAGCCGGCCCCGGCCAGCAAAATCAGAAATTGAAAAAAAGTTTTCCTTATCAACATAATCAATTTAAACTTGGTATTTGCCAACGCAAAAATAACAATAATATTTCCTCTTTCTCCTAAGTTGTTCTGGCTTTCCATTCAAAAGATTATCTTAGTGCTGTTTTTTGAAAGCACTCATGAAATTAAAGATATTATCCATCATTGTCCTGATTGTTACCGCCACCACTACTTCATCTTGCAGGTCGAGTAAGTTGACAAAAGAACAGCGCGCAGCGGAAAAACTGGAGAAACAGATGATAATAGCAAACGAAAAGGCTGTTAAAGCATATAAAGCACACCACTTGAGCATACAGCCTGATGAGACACAGAAAATGATAAAAGCTTCAAAAAAACATGCAAGAAAACTCAACAGGAAAAGGAAACAATCATTTATAGATCGCGTCTTCCGGCGGAAAAAAGCAAAGAACTGCAGTGGCATTTAATTTTAAATACAAGGTTTTTGCAGCCTTGCTTACGGGCTTGTGCTGCATCTCTCCATACCTGCGATCGCAGGAAAAGCAGATTGTCAGTTTTGAAAAACTTAAAACCGAAAACATAAAACGTGTCAAGGGATTGAGTCAGAATATGGTCAACTGTATCATCCAGGACAGAGAGGGCTATATGTGGTTTGGGACCTGGGATGGTTTAAACCAGTATGATGGTTACGAATTCAGGATATTCAACAAACAAAACGGGATGAGCAATCCTACCATCAATGCCCTGCTTGAAGATGATAAGGGGATCATCTGGATTGGCACACAGGATGGACTGAACAGTTTCGACAGGGAAACAAAAAGTTTTACCTATCATAAGAATATCCCGGACAAGAGTAACAGCCTGAGTAATAATTCCATCAACGATATATATCAGGATAGTGAAGGATTTTTATGGATCAGCACTGTACAGGGACTTAACAGATATGACAAAATCAATAATGTTTACACACGTTATAAGTTCAGCATCATCAATACGGACAGTATCAGGTCAAACTGGATCAATAAAGTGATAGAGGACAGTGATGGGTTTCTCTGGATAGCAAGCAGGCTGGGTTTATTCAAGTTTAATCGCAGCACAAGATTGTTCATCCCGTTTTTCCATGATGCGCATGATCCTTCAAGCCTGAGCAGTAACGACATCAACGACATTTATGAAGACCGCTCGGGAAACATATGGGTTGGTACACAAGACGGATTAAACCTTTTTCTGGGTGAAGATGAGGGGTTCAGGCATTTCTACCACGATCATGAAAACCCGTATAGCCTGAGCAACAATATTATTACGGCATTCTATGAAGATACCCATGGCAAGTTCTGGATAGGAACCAGGGATGGGCTCAATGTATATAACAAAGAAAGCGGCCGCTTTATTCATTACCAGCACACTGATGAAAATGCCAGCATCAGTAATGAAGATATCAATTGCATATATGAGGATGACATGGGGTCGATATGGGTAGGAACTTACAAGGGAGTGAACAAAGTTTACCTGGGTACTGATAAATTCACCTATTATTTCCGGGATCCCGAAAAATCGCACACACTCAGCAGCAACATTATCCATACTATTTTCAAAGATGAGGATGACTTAATCTGGCTTGGGACAGAAAAAGGCATCAATATTTTAAACAGGGAAACAGGAGATTATTTTCAGCTTCACCACATGGTCGATCCTTTCAATGATCTCAGTGAAGACAGGATCAATACCTTACTTAAAGACAGCCGGGGAAATATTTGGATCGGTACCGATAATTATGGCTTGTTTAAATACAAAGCGGGAACCGGAAAGATAAGCAGCTTCAGGGCTGAACCGGATAAGCCCAATCCACTAAACAGTAAGGGGATCTTATGGCTTATTGAAGACCATAGCGGCAAGATCTGGGCAGGTACCAGAAGGGGTGTTAATGCTTTTTATCCCGACTCAACCGAAATAGAGTCTTATGTATTTAACCCTCACGACACCAACAGCATTTCCAGCAACCAGGTCTGGACCATTTTTGAGGACAGCCAAAACACCCTGTGGTTTGGAACCGATAACGGTTTGAACAGATTTTACAGGGATAAAGGTATTTTTAAATCCTACACTTATGATCCTGACAATCCAAACAGCATCAGCGCCAATGCCATTTATGACATTTATGAAGACAGCAAAGGCAACTATTGGGTAGGAACCATGGGCGGCGGGCTTAACAGATTCGATCCGGTGACTGAAAAATTTACACCTTATGACGAACATGACGGCCTACCCAATAATGTAGTGTACACCACACTTGAGGACATGAACGGAATGCTGTGGCTATCGACCAACTGGGGTTTGTCAAAATTTAATCCGGGAACAGGGGAGTTTATCAACTATGATATAAAAGATGGTTTACAGGGAAATGAGTTCAATGGAGGAGCATGGTTTCATGCTGATAACGGAGAAATGTTCTTTGGCGGCATGGATGGCTTCAACAGCTTTTCCCCGGAGAAGATCAGTGAAAATCAAAATGTGCCCAGGATTGTCATTACGTCCTTTAAAAAACTGAACGAAGCAGTTAAAAAGGAGTTCCTTGATGGAGACACTATTCGCTTAAACTATGATGACAACTTCTTTTCGATAGAATTTTCTGCACTGGATTTTACCAATCCGGTCAAAAACAAATACACCTACATCCTGGAAAATTATGATAAGGAATGGAATGCAAGAGATGCCAACAGAAGGATCGCGGAATATACCCGTGTTGAGCCGGGCACTTACGTATTCCGTGTCAAAGGATCAAATAACGATGGTCTATGGAATGAAGAAGGCATTTCACTTAATATTATTATTCTTCCCCCCTGGTGGGGCACCATAATTTTCAGGATTTTATTTGGAACATTTATTTTTGCAATACTCTGGTCTTTTATTTACTGGAGAATCCGTACGATCAAGAAAAAGCACGATATAGAAAGGAAGGTACTGGCCATCGAAAAAGAGCTTTTTGATATTCAGCAAAAAGCCCTCCAGCTCCAGATGAACCCACATTTTATTTTTAATTCCCTGAATGCAATCCAGAGTTTTGTAATTGCAAATGATACCGATAAGGCGATTCATTATTTATCCAAGTTTTCACAATTGATGCGCCTTATACTTATTAATTCGCGCGAATCAAGCATTCCAGTGAAAGATGAATTGAACGCCCTGAGCCATTATATGGATATTGAACGCTTGCGTTTTGATAACAAATTTGATTATGAGTTGATCGTTGATGACAAAATCGACCAGGAATTCATGGAGATCCCTCCAATGATCATTCAGCCTTTTGTCGAGAATGCTATTATCCATGGACTTATTCACAGCCCCAATCCCGGTCATATCAAAGTATGTTTGAGCCTTCAGAATAATTTCATCTACTGTACCATTGAGGATAATGGGGTCGGGCGGGAGAGAGCTCAGCAAATTATGAAAGAATCCGGTATTAAGAAAAAATCCAGGGGGATGCTTATAACCCAGGAAAGGCTTGAGATCCTGAATAAGCAAAATAAAGAAAAATTTGCCGTGAATGTAATCGACCTGAAAGATGAAAATGCTGATCCGGCCGGTACGCGTGTTGAGATAAACATCCTGTTTCTCGACGATTAGCACAATAATTCTTGCAGGTATATCCACTTTTTTTGCGCTTATTCAAAACAAATGATAACTTTACTGCTTTGAAATGCGAAAAGCTGCTTTTCTCAAAATCCAAATGTTATGATCAGAGGCATTATTGTTGAAGATGAAATACGCTCAAGGGATACTTTACGGGGCTTGCTCAAGCGTTATTGCAAAAATGTGGAGATCATTGCTGAAGCAGACAGTTACCGTAGCGGTTTAGTGGCAATCAGAGAGCATCATCCTGATGTTGTTTTTCTGGACATTCAAATGCCTGATGGCAGTGGTTTTAAGCTCCTCGAAGAGCTTGATGAGATTAAGTTCGAAATTATTTTCACCACCGCCTTTGATCAGTTCGCTATCAAGGCCATCAAATACAGTGCGCTGGATTACCTGCTCAAACCAATTGATCCTGAAGAACTGGTCAATGCGCTTAAAAAAGTGGAAAACAAAATAAGCAAAGGCAAGTTGAACCAAAATATCCAGGTACTGCTGGACAATATCAAATCCCGCGATGCCGACCCTCACAAAATTGTTCTTTCTACCTTTGAAAAAATACATATTATAGAAACAGATAATATCCTTCGTTGCGAAAGTGACAACTACTATACTAATTTTTTTCTCACAGATGGGAAACAGATCCTTGTATCCAAAACCCTGAAAGAAAATGAAGCAATGCTGGGGGAACACAATTTTATCCGCCCTCATAAATCACACCTGGTCAATGTGAAGTATATCAAGGGATTTTTAAGAAACGACGGAGGCTATATTGAAATGACAGATGGGAGCAAAATACCAGTTTCCAGGAGGAAAAAAGAAAAGATCATTGAAATCATTACCAATATTTGAGATCAGGAAAGCAGGAAAAAAAATGCCGGAAATTTTATGTTTTTGTTGCCTCGCTCCCTGACCGTTAACTGATTCCCGGCTACCGATAACTGATTACATCTTTTATTTTGTTATAAATTTAATATTTTTACGATAGATTCGCCAAAAACCAAGCTAAAACATGGAAGATTATATTTACATCCTGATCGGTGTTATCTGGCTTGCTGCCTCCATTTACAAAGCCACTCAGAAAAAGAAACAAAAGGCCCAACAAGCTAAGCCTGTCACCTCCGCTACACCGGGGAATACCCCCGGATCGGAAGCCAGAAGCCTCCTTGAAGAATTATTGGGCGGACAACAGGTGAATATTCCTGAACCGGCTGTTATTGAAACTGAATACTCCGATTCAATGCTTGAAGAAGCAGAAACCAACAAAGCAGGCGGGTCTTTCCAGAGCGAATATGCCAATCTGGGGCATAAAGGACTTGAAGCATTATCAGGTGAAGGTGTTTCTTCGCTTGGGAACATCCCATTTCATGATATCATGAAAGAACAAAAGAAAAAAACATCAGTCCCTGGAAAAATAGACCTTCGGAAAGCCATTATTTACTCAGCAATTCTCGAACGTCCTTATTCTTAACAGTTTGTTAAGGGCCTGTAAAAAATTTCTAATTAATAGTGTTAATATTATTTGCTTATTAAAATTTTTATTCTTTAACTTTACTGACTTTTGCACAATGTTTATCTAACATAAAATTATCATGGTATGTTAAGAAATTTACTATTGACTATTGGTATTGTATTGGCTGCCAGCCTGGTAGCCTTCCCCCAAACATCCGGAACGCTTCAAGGAAAGGTGGTTGACAAAAACACCGGGGAAGAACTTCCTTTTGTGAACATCGTACTTGAAGTCGATGGCTATCAGGAAAGTGGAGCTTCATCCGACATTAACGGTAAGTATGTGATCAAGCCAATCCCCCCGGGCAAATATGATGTCAGGGCTTCATTTGTTGGCTATCAAGTCCTTCTCATCCGAGGTATTCAGATCAATGCTAACCAAACCCGCTTTTTTGATCTCGAGATGGTATCTTCAGCTGAACAGCTTGATGAGGTCGTAATTATCGATTATAAGGTTCCCCTGATCGACAAAGATAAAACGGTAAGTGGAGGGACTGTCACCCAGGAAGAAATCCAAAAAATGCCGAACCGTTCAGTAGGTGCGATCGCAGCTACCATCGGAGGTGTATTTTCCAGGGATGGGGAAGCAGGAAACATCCGTGGTGCCAGAACCAGCGACACCCGTTATTATATTGATGGTATGCCGGTGATCGGATCATTATCACTACCACAATCTGCCATTGCACAACAGTCTGTGATCCTCGGTGGACTGCCGGCACAATACGGTGATGCAACCGGTGGTGTGGTTGAGGTAACCACCAGAGGCCCATCCAGAAAGTTTGGCGCAGGTATTGAAATGGAAACATCAGAGTTTCTGGATCCTTTTGGATACAACCGCGTCGGCTTAAACCTTAATGGTCCTATATTCAGTAAGAAAACCGATGAACCAGGCAAAAAAGGAGAATCCCTGCTCGGTTATTTCATTGGTGGTGATTTTACCTACCGCCGCGACGGGAGTCCCTATTCCGGAGACATGTATACAGCTGAAGATAGCTATATTACCTACCTTCAGGACAATCCTCTCAGGGTTTCCGGCCTTGAATCAGGAGGCACTTTTGTCAATGGTGAATACACAAGAATGAATGATCTTAAGCAAATAAAAAACACTCAGAATACTTCCAGATATAACGTTAACCTTAGCGGTAAGATCGACGTTCGTACAGGCCCTACCGTTAACCTTACATTCGGTGGCCAGTTTAACTACAACAAGGGCAGGGGATCTAATTTCGGAAGTTCAATGTTCAACTACGACAAAAACTCCATGTATTTTAGCCAGACCTGGAGGGTATTCGGTCGTTTTACACAGCGTTTCCCCACAGATCCAAAGAGTACCTCAATTGTAAAAAATGTTTATTATTCAATCCAGGCCGATTACCAGAGATACCGTGGAGCAACACATGATCCCGACCATAAGAACGATATATTTAAATACGGACATATCGGATCATTTACTTCCCACCTGACCAAAAACTATACCCTTGGCTCAGACACTATTGGGGGGCAATATTATGAGGATGTCTATATGATGGATAACTATTATGATACATTATATACATTCACACCAGGAAGCGAGAACCCTTACGTATCCAATTTTACTTCTTCATATTATTCATTGTATCCCGATCCTCAGAATGCTGACGAGGTACAGCTGGGAGGAGGCCTCCTTAATGGACAAGGGCCACCCAATGTGTATGGTATGTTTGCATTACCCGGTACAAACCAGGTTGGTTCTTCTGAATATAATAACTCACAGATCAGCGTGAACGCAATCGGCTCCATGGACATCGGCAATCATGAGCTGAAATTCGGTATTAATTATGAACAACGTACAAACCGCTCTTATTCCGTCGGGCCTACCGGACTCTGGACCTTGATGGATGGTCTGACAAACTTCCATATACAGGAACTTGATGTCGATAACCCACATTTCGTATACAGGGACGAAGTATTCCAGGATACAGTTGAATACAACAGAAAATATGATGAAGCCTCACAGAGGGTATTCGATATGAACATGAGGAGAAAACTCGGACTTGATGTGGATGGAACGGATTTTATTATCATCCAGTCATACGATTACAATTCGCACAGCATTCAATATTTTGACGAAAACAATGTTTCACATACTGTTTCCGCGGGTGAAGAACTATTTGATCTTTCCATGTTCAGCCCCGATGAACTGCTGAATGACGGAAATTGGTTTGTAAGCCCTATCGGTTACGATTATACCGGTGAAAAGCTGAAAAGCAGTCCAAGCTTTGAAGATTTCTTTACAAAAAAGGATGATGAAGGAAATTACACCCGTGAAATCGGTGCTTTTCAACCCATTTATATGGCTGGATTTATTCAGGATAAATTTGCTTTCAAAGACCTTATCTTTAATGTAGGTGTCCGTGTTGACCGTTTCGATGCCAACCAGACGGTGCTGAAAGATCCCTTCCTGCTCTATCCTGCCAAATCTGTTAGTGAAGTGAGCACGATCGGAGGACAGGCAGCAGATCATCCGGATAACATGAATTCCGATTACATCGTTTATGTAGACAACGTAAATGATCCAACCATAATCACCGGTTATCGCGATGAAGATACCTGGTATAATGCAGAAGGTACCGAGATCCAGGATCCCAATATATTAAATGTTGGCTCCGGTATTTCTCCTTACCTGGTAGATCCCAGCCTCACAGCTCCCCCAATGGAGTCGTTTCAGGATTATAATCCACAGATCAATGTAATGCCCAGGATTTCTTTCTCATTTCCTATCTCAGATGTGGCCCTGTTCTTTGCACACTATGATGTGCTGACACAGCGCCCTACATCAAATGTTTTCTCTGATCCCAGGGTTTATTTATTCTTTAATAACATTGGTGGAACCATTAACAACCCCAACCTGAAACCATCTAAAACCATTGACTATGAACTCGGGTTCCAGCAGAAGCTTTCACCAACTTCATCATTGAAGTTTGTTGCTTTCTACAGGGAAATGAGGGACATGATCCAGATCTATCGTTTTACAGGCGCATATCCCAAAGATTATACCTCTTATAATAATATAGACTTTGGTACCGTAAAAGGGATGACGATCCAGTATGACCTCAGAAGGACCAACAATGCCAGGATAAGCGCTTATTACACGCTTCAGTTTGCCAATGGTACCGGATCAAGTACTACCACAGCGGCAGCACTTGTTGCATCAGGCCTTCCAAACTTAAGAACTACTTCCCCACTTGCATGGGACCGCCGTCACTCTTTCAATGTTTTCTTCGACTACCGCTATGGCAGGGGAGTTGATTACAATGGGCCGGTGATCAAGAGAGACAAGAAAGGCAAGGCTCCCGTTCAGTTATTGAACAACATGGGGCTTTCCATGACACTCACCGGAGGATCCGGTACACCATATACCAGATCACGTAATATATACAGTCAGATAAGTGCTGGCACCAGGCTGCTCCAGGGAACCTATTTCGGATCACGCTTGCCATGGCAGTTCCGTATGGATATCCGAATTGATAAAGACATTCCTCTTAAGCTTGGGAAAGGTGATGATCCGCGACAGGGAAACCTGAATATTTACTTCTCAATCAACAATGTACTCAATACTAAGAATGTAATGAATGTTTATCCTGCTACAGGTAACCCTGATGACGATGGATACCTTGCAGCACCCGAATGGCAGAGGGAGATCGACGAAAAACTTGATTCTCAAGCATACCGCGACATGTATGCCATCTTTGTTGACCGTCCGTGGCATTACAGCAGCCCGAGAACGATACATTTCGGCCTAATATTCAATTTCTAAGCTTGAGATGATCAGGATCAACACCTTTATAAATGAAAATTAATAATAATACAGCAATCATGAAAAGTATATTTCGCCATTTATTTATTGCTTTACTCTTCATAACACTCTTCCAGGGAGCTTTTGCAGAGGAGTACAAGTTTGGAAATAAAAGTTCGCAATCCATCAAGGGAACAACGGCAGGTTGTGCCGCAGCATCAAGTTTCCGCTTCCTTGACATCAATAATGTGCGAGCCAGGATAAATTCTGGAGGTGACATGTGGTGGGATCTTCCCGGTGGTATCGGAGCCCAGTATTTTATCCCAAAAGCCGGAACGGCAACATCATTGTTCTCCGGTTCTCTGTGGATTGGTGGTCTCGACATCAATAACCAGTTGAAGCTTGCCGCAGTAAGGTACCGCCAGGTAGGTAATGATTACTGGCCCGGGCCTCTTACCATTGATGGAACAGCTTCTGTTGATTATGAAACCTGCTCAAAATACGATAAACATTTTGTGATGACGCGTGCAGAAATTGATGAATACCTTGCATGGTGGTACAGCGAAGACAGGAGTGCTGAATACCCTGATTATAGCATCCCGGTGTCAATACTAGAGTATCCTGCTCATGGGGATGTTGCCAAGAATCAGAGTTACTACCTGGCTCCCTTCCGCGATGTGGATGGTGATGGTGATTATAACCCTAACCAGGGTGATTATCCATATTACGATATCACCAACGAACTTTGCCCGCTTAATTTTGTCGGCGATCCCAATTACCAACCCCAGGTAACCATGGAAGAAGAACTCATGGAAACCGTAGAAGGCAGTCTTCTTGTTGACCAGGTTCTTAAAGGTGACCAGACACTCTGGTGGGTTTTCAATGATAAAGGAGACTTCCATTCCGAAACACAGGGAGCTTCCATAGGTTTAGAAATTCGTGCCCAGGCTTTTTCCTTCGCAACCAATGATGAGATCAACAACATGACCTTCTACTCTTACGAGATCATCAACCGTTCAACATTCACCCTTACGGGAACCTACTTCTGCCCCTGGGTTGATACTGACCTTGGTTATGCCTGGGATGATTATGTTGGCTGTGATGTGAACAGGGGACTTGGATACTGTTACAATGGTGTTTCAGTTGATGGTGCAGGAGAACCGGAATCATATGGCGCTCAGCCACCGGCCATTGGTATCGACTTTTTCCAGGGACCATATATTGATCCTGACGATCGCGACAATCCTAAATTCACCGGTGATTGCTCTATCCTGGATTCCCCCTTTGAATGGGATCCGATGGCAATCAATGGTGTAAACTTTGGTAATGGTATCAAAGATGATGAGCGTTTTGGTATGCGCCGTTTTACATACCATAATAATGCAGGTGGCGCACAGGGTGACCCAAGCATCGCTCCTGAATATTACAACTACCTGAGAGGGTTCTGGAAAGATAACACCCATTTTCGTTATGGTGGAAATGGTCATATTTTTTCAAACCCTGCCGGGCCTGACTGTGACTTCGTATTCCCGGATGATTCCGACCCCTGTAACTGGGGTACACAAGGCACACCTCCAAATGCAGGTTGGAACCAAAATGGTCATTTCTGGACTGAAGAAACCGCTGATAATAACCCTGACGACAGGCGTTTCATGCAGTCAGCAGGTCCCTTTGAGCTTAAACCAGGTGCTGTTAACTACATTACCGTTGGTGTTCCCTGGGCACGTGCCACTTCAGGCGGCCCCTGGGCATCAGTTGAACTCTTGCGTTCTGTTGATGATAAATGTCAGAAGCTTTTCGACAACTGCTTTAAAGTTCTCGATGGCCCGGATGCTCCGGATCTTAGCATTGTTGAACTTAACAAAGAGTTGATTTTTTATGTTTCAAACTCTAAAACTTCAAATAACTACCTTGAATCCTATGATGAATATGATAATACCATCACGCAGCCACTCCCGGGTACAACAACAGGTGAACGCTCCGACTCTAATTATCATTTTGAAGGATATCAGATTTATCAGCTTGCTGATGCAACAGTGACTCTTGAAAGTAAGGACAATGCGGACTTTGTCAGACTAATAGCTCAATTTGACATTAAAAATGGTGCTACCACTCTTATAAATTATTACTTTGATAAAGCCATTGGTGGTAACGTACCTGTCATAGAAGTAGAAGGCGGAGATAACGGAATTTCACATTCATTTAAGATCTCTGAGGATGCTTTCGGAACTACCAATCGTCAGTTGACTAACTTCAGACAATACTACTATGTTGTTGTCGCATATGCTTATAACGAGTATCTGCCTTATAGCCAGGAACCTGGTATATTGAACGGCCTCCTTGGCCAGAAGAAAACATATCTTGCCGGCCGCAGGAATATTAAAACCTATACAGCTATTCCTCACCCGACAGTAAATGGCACTGTGATCAACTCGGAATATGGAGAAGGCCCTCAAATCACCAGGATTGAAGGAAATGGTAATGGAGGCATGATCATTGATCTCACAGATGAAACAATCAGCGAGATCCTGAGCAAACCTGCATCCGACTCCCTTAATGTTTTGGGAGGACCGGATTATCCGATCGCATATAATGCTGTCTATAAATACGGACAAGGCCCGCTGAACGTGAAAGTGATCGACCCCCTGAATGTGATCAATGCCGAGTACAAACTGGAATTTACCGATGTTGTTTATCCAGGAGGAAATGATACGATCAGGATTGATTCTGCCATGTGGAAGCTTACCAATCTTAACTCCGGCGAAGAATATTTTGCTGATAAAGATATCAATTACAATTATGAGCAGTTATTCCTCGACCTTGGCCTTTCAGTGCAAGTCAAACAGCCGGCATACTCCGGTGATACCATGTCAGTCAATAATGGTTTACTAACTTCATATGTCACTTTTGCTGACAGTTCGCAGAGGTGGATAACAGGCGTGAACGACAATGACGTTCCTGCCAGCCCGTCCAACTGGATCCGTTCAGGAACATACCAGGATCAGGGAAACTCCAAGTTTAACGACTGGAACATGCCTAAAGCTTACGATCCGGATGCCGCTTTTGAAAAGATCGCACTGGGTACATGGACACCATATGTAATGGCAGCCCATTCTGATCAAAGTGATGTAGGGCCGGCATTTAACAGCTTGTCGAAAACACAAAGCCCCATGGCTGATATTGCGAGTATTGATGTGGTGATCACTGCCAATAAAGATTTTTGGTCACGCTCTATGGTGCTTGAGATGTGTGCTGACGATGTCCTGGCTGAAGGTGGTGTTGATCGTTTTGATCTCAGGGCCTCCCCCTCTGTTGACAAAGATGGCAACCCTGCTCCGCTCGGAAGTGGGCCCAGCACCAATCCGGATGATCCTAACTATATCGCTGAAACCGGTTTCGGATGGTTCCCGGGTTATGCTATCAATGTTGAAACAGGTGAAAGGCTAAATATTATGTTTGGTGAAAATTCATTCCTGGTGGGAGAAAATGGCCGGGATATGCTTTTCAATCCGTCGCCTAACATCTATGACTTTTTCGGAAATCCATTGTTCGGTGGTATGCATTATGTATATATCATGAATCATACCATCAAGGTGTTTCCTACAACCCAGGTTACACTGGTTTATGATTTCCCGGCATACGATGCTTGCAGTTTCTTGTATAATGCCCCGCATATCTATGATACACTCCAGCCCGCACCTCCACCACCAACGGTATATGAACCTATCATTTTCTCAACCATGATGTATGTTGGTATTCCGTTATCAATTGCTGGTCAGGAATGGTTACCTGAAGGAAACGACTGGAAATTAAGCGTCAGGATGTCGAAGCCATATCGACGGTATTTCTCAACACCTCCTGATCCTCAATATGCAAGCACAGATACAACAGATACCAATTGGCCTGTTTATAAATTTAAAACAGAAAATATAGCAACCACTCAATATAGTGCTTCAAAAGCAGAAACTGACCTTGACCTGATCAATATAGTTCCAAATCCATATTATGCTTATAGCAGGTATGACAGGAATGCACTTGATAACAGGATCAAGATCACTAACCTGCCCGTGAAAGCCACGATCACGATCTATAATGTAAATGGTACGCTGGTCAGGCAACTGACAAAGGATGAACCTGCCACCTTTATGGATTGGGACCTGAAAAACTTTGCAGGTATTCCGATCGCCGGTGGGGTTTACATTATACATGTGAAAACTGATGTAGGGGAGAAAGTGCTGAAGTGGTTCGGTATATTGCGTCCACCTGATCTGAATACATTCTAATGCTATACGTTTGAGAAAATGAAATTAATAACACTAAATAAAATAAGTATGAAGAGTTTTTATAAATACTTAATTACACTCGTCATAATCGGCATGTTGATCATTCCTGAAAGCTATCTTTATGGAGGTAATAAAGACCGCTCAGGGCAGGCTGGTGCAACAGAGTTGTTAATCAATCCCTGGGCCAGAAGTTCAGGATGGGGAAATGTATCAACTGCAAACGTTAAAGGACTGGAAGCTATGTTCATAAACGTTGCCGGTTTAGCCTTCACCCAAAGGACAGATTTGGTGTTTTCTCACACCACCTATCTGAAAGGTTCTGACGTTAATCTTTTCGCCTTCGGTTTTTCCCAGCGCATCGGTGATGCAGGTGTGATTGGTATGAATGTGGTTTCAATGAGTTTTGGGGAAATAGATGTTACAACGCCTGATTCACCGGAAGGAGGGCTCGGGCAATTTAAGCCAAACATGCTTAATATTTCTATTGCATATGCCAAAGCATTCTCAAACAGCATATATGGAGGTATTACCGTCAAGATTATTTCCGAATCTATTGCTGATGTCAGTGCTCAGGGTATTGCCATTGATGCAGGTATTCAATATGTTACAGGAGATATGGAGCAGGTTAAATTTGGTATTTCTCTTAAAAATATCGGACCCAGAATGAAATTTTCAGGAGATGGCCTGTTACGAACAGCCTTCTTCCCGGAACAAGTCAATTCATTCTCAATGAGTACGCCGTCAGAGTCGTTTGAACTTCCAACAGCACTGGATATCGGAGCCTCCTATGACTTCTATATAGGCGACTGGAACAGGCTGACCCTCGCTGCTAACTTCAGGTCTAATTCCTTTGGAAAAGATCAGTTCATTGGTGGCCTGGAATATGCCCTGAAAAATTATCTTATGCTTCGCGTTGGATATACATACGAAGAAGGTATTACCAGTAAAGCAGACAGAACAACAGTTTTCACCGGCCCCAGCGCAGGGATCACAGTATCTGTTCCAACCAACAAAGAAAAAGGATCATCTATCGACATCGATTACTCATACAGAGCAACCGATCCTTTCTCAGGAACACATAGCATTGGCGCACGATTTGTGTTCTAAGCAACGACTGCTTTAAATCTATATTTTAAAATACTATTATGAAAGGCCCTTATTCAGGGTCTTTCATTCTTTATCTAATCCTAAAACATGTCTATGTCTGAAGTAAAATATTATACCAGGGAGGGCCTTCAGAAACTGAAAGATGAACTTGAACAGCTCGAAACAGTGCTGCGGCCAGATATTTCCAGGCAAATCGCAGAGGCACGTGATAAAGGTGACCTTTCAGAAAATGCAGAATACGATGCAGCCAAAAATGCCCAGGGCATGCTTGAACTACAAATCTCTAAATTACAGGAAGAGATCCGAAATGCCCGTATCATCGATGAATCCAAAATGGATAGCTCAAAAGTCCTTATCCTGTCTATAGTGAAGATAAAAAATCTTACGAATCAGGCAGTCATGACATATACACTTGTCCCGGAAAGTGAAGCGGACCTGAAATCAGGTAAGATCTCCGTTTCTTCCCCCATAGCAAAGGGCCTGCTTGGAAAAAAAGTTGGCGACACCGCAGAAATACAGATCCCTGCCGGAAAAATTACTTTTGAGATCATTGAGGTCTCACGCTAACACCTTATCTCTGCCTGACAATAATTAATGTACCTTTGATACAGTGACAATACTGTATACGGGCAGTATTTTTTTTCACCCTTTCAGTTTTTGAATCATGGCAAGCATTTTTACAAAAATCATTAGTGGAGAGATTCCCGGCTATAAGGTGGCTGAGGATGAACAATTTTATGCATTTCTTGATATCCGTCCGCTGGCTAAAGGCCATACGCTGGTCATCCCAAAAAAGGAGATCGATTATATTTTCGACCTGGAGGATGAACTCCTGGGAGAGATGATAAAGTTTTCTAAGCGAGTGGGCCTGGCCATTGAAAAGGTAGTTCCCTGCAAAAGAATGGGAATGACAGTGCTGGGACTTGAAGTACCCCATGCTCACATCCACCTGGTACCTATCAACAGCGTTTACGATATAGACTTTAAAAAATCACCTGTTGAGATGAGCCGGGAAGAGTTCATCGCCCTGGCAGATAAGATTGCGGCGGAGTTTAATTGATCAGTATGCCCGTTTATTGCTTCCTTCTATGAATTGGATATAGGAAAGATTAACCACTTTATTCCCTCCGGGAGTGGGATAATTCCCGGTAAAATACCAATCCCCAGTATGATCCGGTATAGCGCTATGGAGATCTTCAATACTCTGGTAAATGATCTTCAGGCCTGGCTTCAGCCCGGCAGGCCTGAGCAGTTCAGCAATTTTATCTGAGATTTGCTGCGCTGAGAAAGGTTTGTAAATCTCCTTTACGTAATTCACAATCTCTTCTTTAGGCAAATGCTGTTGGGCTTTGGATTTATTATACACTTCATTCATGATATGCTGCTGTGCGGAATCTTTCAATAATTCGATCGCTGCCCTGAAAGCAATAAAATCACCAATCCTGGCCATATCAATGCCATAACAATCCGGATAACGAATTTGCGGAGCAGATGAAGCAATAATAATATTTTTTGGTTCCAACCTTGCCAGGATGCGTATAATACTTTGCTTCAAGGTAGTCCCGCGAACAATAGAGTCGTCGATCACAAGCAGGTTATCAATGCCCGGCCGGATCACCCCATAGGTAATATCATATACATGACCGACCAGGTCATCACGTTGGCTGTCCTGTGTAATAAATGTACGGAGTTTAATATCCTTCACGGCAATATTGTCTACACGTGGCCTGATAGCCAATATTTCTTTCAATTTCTCAGCTTCTTTGAGCGGGTCAATCCGGCTGATCTTTTCCCTTTTTATTTCATCGCAGAGATCATGCAGGCCATTGATCATTCCGCGAAATGCAGAGGATGCCGTATTCGGAATATATGAAAACACAGTATTAAGGAAGTCATTGTCGATGGCTTCCATCACAGCCGGGACAAGGGCTCTTCCAAGATTTTTCCTTTCCCTGTATATATCCGAATCCGTTCCACGGGAGAAATATATCCTTTCAAACGAACAGGCCTTCTTTTCTAATGGCTTGCGATATTCCAGCTCAGTAACCCGGCCGTCTTTCCTGATGATCAACACATATCCAGGCTTTAGTTCTTTCACATTATCCTCAGAAACATTAAAGCTGGTTTGTATCACCGGCCTTTCCGAAGCCGCAACAACAACTTCTTCATCGGCATAATAAAATGCAGGCCTGATCCCGGATGGGTCACGCATCACAAAAGCATCGCCATGGCCTAACATTCCGGCAATGGCAAAGCCACCATCCCATAATTGACTGGATTTTATCAATATCTGCAGAATATCCAGGCTCTTTGCTATACGCGGCGAAATATCTCGCTTATCCAGGCCTTCCTCTTTAAACTGCTGATATAATTTTTCATTTTCCTGATCAAGGAAGTTTCCGATCTTTTCCATGATGGTAACGGTATCGGATGTTTCAACCGGATATTGCCCAAGGTCGATAAGGAGGTTGAACAGCTCATCTACATTGGTCATATTAAAATTTCCAGCCAGTACCAGGCTCTTGGTCATCCAGTTATTGAAACGGATCATCGGGTGCAGGTTCTCTATCTTATTCGCCCCGAAAGTCCCATAACGGAGATGCCCGAGAAAAAGCTCACCGGTAAATTCCATATGCTTTTTTAACCATTGCACGTCATTGGCACGCTCAGGATGCTTTGCGCTCATTTTGAACAAAGGTTTGTAAGCCTTTTTAAACACATCCTGTATGGGAGAAACAGAATTGGATCTGATGCGGTTGATATATTTATTTCCCGGCTCCAGATCGAATTTTATACATGCCATCCCCGCACCATCCTGTCCACGATTGTGCTGCTTTTGCATCATCAGGTGAAGCTTGTTCAGTCCGTAAAATGGGGTACCATATTCTGCAAGGTAGTATTCAAGCGGCTTTAACAAGCGAACGAGCGCAATTCCGCATTCATGCTTGATGAGTTCACTCATGCCATTGGTGTTGAGGATTAGCTGAAATCAATTCCAAAAGTAATACAATTGGAAATATCTGCTCCGTACATTTCCAACATTCATGGATACTTTTATTAACATGAAAGATTATTTCCCTATTTTAGCCTCCCTGTTTCAATCAAATGATTCCTCGTGGCTTGCCGCGAGGTTTCCTAATAAGCTCCCCTGATTTTCAGGGGAGATGTACCGCCATGGCGGTACAGAGGGGTATTATAA
>JABMQZ010000203.1 GCA_013202965.1 Bacteroidota bacterium
GCTGAGGGTGTCGCTGCATAAACCCGCAGCAATAAATGTTTTGCCTACACCGGATGGTCCCATCAGTACAAGGTTGTAATTCTGCTCCAGCCATAAGCATTCCCTGAGTTGGTTTAGCTGTTGCTTTTTTAATCCGTTGGTGAAAGAAAAATCATACATGTTAAGATCATGGTTTAAAGGCAACCATGCTGTTTTGATACGTCTTTCAAGATCACGCCATGTCCTGTGGTCAACTTCCAGTTTTAACAGACTGGCAGCAAAATCTGTGTAACTACATTTGTTCTGATCAGCTTGTTTAACAACCTCTTCAAACTGATCTTTTAAGCTGCCCAGATTAAGCTGGCAGGCATACTCCATGATTGTTTGTGTTTTTGTTTTCATTGTTAGTTCATTAAGTTTTTATAATCTGATATATTACTTTTCTCCGGTATTATTTTGAAGGCAGATTTGTTTAAGGTTTTAACCTGTATAGGTTCATGGCTATCTGATTGTTTTTCATTGTTTTCTATACATATTTTTTTTGCAAGGCTTTCCATATCTGAGGCTTTGAATACCTTGTTTTGCAGGCAGAAGCTCAGGGCATCGTTCATTACATCATTACTATATTGCCCCGCTATTTTCCTGATCAGCTGTAATTGGTCACGGATGTAGCGGGGATTATCCTCTCGTACTTGCTGTAAATAATCTTTGGCCAACAGCGGATCACTAAACACACCAGATAAATCCTCTATCAGCTGGTTGATCTTAGATGAGTAGTCACGTTTAAAATTATTGTTGCCAATCAACCTGCCTTTTCCTGTATAGCATTTGTAAGTCGCTATTTCATTGTTGTTCGTGTCGCAGATAACAATATTTTCATCGACACTTTTAATATTTACGATTGATCCCTGGCCCCTGTAGGTACCTATAGGCAGTTGGTAAAAATTGCCCCTGTATGCTATTGTATTGTCTTTTCTGACTGTATATGATCTGCCGGTTTGCTGTATGCTAAAAACATCGCTAATGGGTTTTAAATACCCCCTCTCTATTTTCCATTCATGCTCCGGGACTTTCTTTGTCGCTGCATGTGTTTTTGCATTAGCTGTCCGGGAAAGCCAGTCATGTGCTTCTGCGTTCAGGATATCAATGTCAATATAGCGTCTGCCTCGAAGAAAATTGTATTTGATATACTTGATCACATTTTCGATCTTACCCTTGCTCTGTGGATCAGCCTTGCGACAGAAATAAAGTTTAAATTCCTGGTGCTCAACATATTTTCTGAACTCATCGGTCAAGACAAGCTCGCCTTTGTTCTCAGCAACCAGCATAAGTTTGTCCTGATCATAAACTATTTGTTCGGGCATACCCATGAAGTACTGAAAGCACTTCTGGTGAGCATCAATAACAGATAGTGTTGTAAACGGGCTGTCACGCAACACGACATGTTTTTGACGTGAGCGAGACAGTACCATTGAAAAGAAGTAAACCTTCTTTCTTTGACCATATTCGGTGGTCATATTAAACTCCCCGAAATCAACCTGTGCCTGTTTGCCATAGGGTAATTCTTCTATCTGTATGTAATCACGATAATTGAACGGTTTAGGTATGCCATGTTTATTCCTGACATTTAGCACAAAGTTGAAAACAGTCTTCTCGTTCACCTGTGCCAGGTCTTCAAAATGCTCTTTCAACCAGTCCTGCACCTGCGCTGCCGATGCCTCCGGACAATCTTCCAGACGGCTCCGTACATAATCCTCATACGGATCCAACAACTTCTTTCGTTTAAGGTGTTTGTGTTTATAGTCAATAAATTCATCTTCACTCATAGCAAGATATTTTTTTACGGTTCTTCGGTTCAGCACAACTTCCCGGCTTATCCAGGCAACACTGAAACCGGCCCTGCGTAATCGGTGTATTTGGTGATACATGATCAATAAATGCATTAGTTTACTCATGGTTATTTTGGTTATAGGTTAAAACAAATAACTAAAATTACCACAGCCCAATCCAGTTGGAAAGCTCATGAGCTTTCCAACTGGATTGACATTAATAATTTTCTAAGGGGAAAAGCAACTAAGAAAGAAAAGTGTGCATTCTTATTTGCTGAAATCTGTGTATTCTTAATTGCTGAAAGTTGTGCACTCTTAATTGCGAAAATCTGTGCATTGTTATTTACCGATTACAACTTCTCTTTTCGACCGTATTATTCATTATATTGGTTTTGTTTTAATTCCTTCGGACTGCCAAGCTATAAAAGGCCAGCCTAGAAACGTATATTATTCATCGAAAACTAATTCCTCACACCGAACCTTATCCCCAACAAATATTATTGTGCAACTAAATTTAGTTCTTATAGTGGCTCCAAAACTATTTTGACTATCAACCCATGATTCTATTTTGTACTTGTTTGTGCCCAAATATTTCACATTATTTTCCACTTTGTTATAATATGGAAAGTCTGCCGTGCTTGGTGATTTCAGATGCTTTTTTACAAATGATTGGGCCTCCAAATATGCGTCAAGACCATCATAATATTTTGTCTTATTTCCACCACCACTTGAATCATCACCACAATAATTAATCATAATAATTACAATCACAATCCCCAAAATAATACCAACCTTTCCACGAAAACTCAATTTAAACTTTTTCGGTTGAGCATATTTTACGGGTTCATCATCAATCAATTGATACCCACAATGAGGGCATGTTGGGGCGGAATCGCTCACTTGTTTTCCGCATTCGGGACAATTAACTAAAGCCATATTTGAAATGTTTTACTGAATTTTCTTTAATGCATTAATTCGTTCAATTTCTATAATGCAGTCATCTCTTTTTTTCTTATTTTCATTCAACTCAGGCCCCCCATAATTATTTTTTAAAAGTGTAATAAACACATCATTATAATGATGATATAACGTGTTTAATGCCGAGAGTTTAGCGGAAATTTTTAGATTTTCTGCTTGTCTTATCATTGCTTTTTCCGAATCTTCTTGGGCCTTAGCGGTACGTATCAGTACATCTCGGGTTTCGGTTAATTCATCCCTCTGTAATGCCAACTCTTTACTTTGCAGTAAAATGGTAATAATAATCCCGGCAAAAGCCAATCCGGAGAACAAAGCATTTACAGACCCAAACATATCCCCATACGTTCCTCTATCAATTTTTCCCACTAACCAAAAATGAGTTCCCAACCATAGTCCAACGATAATAATTACCGTGGCCAAACCAACCCTTTTAAGAGAAATTTCTTTTTTATTTGCCATATTTAATATTTTTTGAGATTATTTTTTTTGCAAATGGTTTTACCAATCCGGGGCCTCCTCAATCAAAGGTGTTTTTATTGCAATCTTCCATGCGAGTACAATCAACTGTAATTCATTTTTAAGCGAGGTCATCAATTTTGTATATTGTCTTTTGCTCAAAGATGTTGTGCCATAACATGGGTTCGGAGGTTGGTCCGCAACCGGAACATGTGGCCACTCCCATGTTCCACACCGTGCGGCATCACAATAAACGTCCTCAATTATTAATCTGGTTTTATAGTCTTTTAATAGAAATTTTACATTATAGCGAAAGGTCCATACATGGTCATTTAGGGCGAAATACAAATGCTTCACGCTTGCACCTTTAACTAATATTAATCCGGCTTCCTTATCATCATTTTGAATTACATCATGGGCAGATTTCCAGGTTTCACCGATAAACATTTTAGTCTTTGAATACAATTGGCCTTGAGTATCC
This sequence comes from Bacteroidota bacterium, assembly GCA_013202965.1. Classification (GTDB taxonomy): domain Bacteria; phylum Bacteroidota; class Bacteroidia; order Bacteroidales; family B18-G4; genus B18-G4. The sequence goes on from JABMQZ010000203.1 coordinate 3,724, forward strand.
TCTAAGCTGTCAATAATAATGTCCCACTTAAAATCTTTACCGTAATTTTTTTTAATTCCTGATTGTATCTTTCCATCAGGGAATGTAGGAAATTGGGAATAACCAGACAATACTATATATAAGCAACATAGTGCTGTAAAAAATCTTCTGTATTTTTTCATTTTTTGTTTTTTATCCTTTGCATAAGGTAAATATACTAAATCACAAGGACATAATCAAGTAGGGGTGACATCCTCCTATATTCTGCACGATATGGCCTGTATGATAGTCTATATGCATAAATGACGGTGGGAAGAAAAGTAATGAATTTGTGATTTTGCTATTTGACATATCATTAAAAGTACAGAATTATGACTATTTTACTTAGAATCAAACACCTTTAGGGAGTCGAGTTCATTAGTTTGGGAAAAAGAAAATCCAATAATGAATATTAGAATTAAAAAAACAAAAACTCTCATTTACTTATTTTTTATTGCCTTAAGAATCCTATCCTCTTTGATCAAAACATCCCTCATTAACAAATTATAAGGTAACTCCTTATGCTTGGTATTCTTAAATCCCTTTAATATGGCATATAGGGATGATGCAGTTATTAGAGATAAGTTGAGCTCATATTCAAGCTCACAATCACTTACAAAGTCATCACTGAAATCTGGTGCAATCAAAAGGGATTTAATTACCTTAAACTCCTTTTTAGTTGCCAGATCAATATATGATTTAATCTGTCTGGAAATTGAACTGAACTTATTATATCCACTTTCCTTGATAGTTTTACATTCAATTATTATTAGCTCTTCATTTCCGAGGTTAAGAACAATATCGATCTTGTTTTTCTTATCATTTATCTTCTTTCTTAGCTTTTCATCAACATTAAATCCAAGTTTAGCAAAGATAGATTTGGTTATATCCTCAAATTTAATTCCTAAGTCTGCTTCTTTTATCCTAACACCGTTATCTTTTAACAGATTAAGGTTTCTGAAACCAATATTTTCATAGTTCTCCAGGAAAAGGTTTTCAGAATCTTTATACGCTTCAATTATATTCATAACCAAATTTCCTCTTGTCTTAATATCCTTCTTCTGGCAAAAGTTGGATAAACTATCTCTTGGAATTAATTCGATTATATCTCTAGGTTTAATATTATAATCAATGAGATATTCAGATTGCATTGCAAACTCATCTTGTAATTCAAATTCTGACTTTATAAGAATATTTAAATTTGGCATTTCCTCATTCAATTCAATTAATAGTTTGTCATAGCCATCCTTTGTTATACTTATCTTTTCTTCCCTTTCAATTTCCTCAAAATGAAGAATTAAGTTTTGAATTTTTTTTTCCAGTGTAATCCCCTTTAGCTGTGGGGAGATATCCAACCTGTTATTTATGATATTGTTAATTTCCTTTTTTCGTTCAGTTAGATTTGTGTTTTCCCTGAAAATCTCATTTTGTAAAGCACTTGTGAATAAAATACCCTCACTAATAATTCTTCTAATTTTCTCAATTCTTTTTATTTTAGTATCTATATTATGTTTTTTGCATATTAAGTTCAATTGAGGATCTTTTAAGATCCTTAACACTCTTCTGAAAAATTTGTCTGCCAATTCTTTTCCTCTGAATTTTCTAAGAATCTTTACTAATTCGTCTGCAACATAAACAGTGTGAAGCTTTCTTGAATAAAAAATAAATCCCCTGTTTTTTAATTCATTGATTATATTATCAATTTCCTGCCTTTCGATTGGAATTATTGAGTAATTGATTAGCTTGACCTCTTCCTGAGATAAATCAAGTTGTTTGGACAATGTTATTAAAATAGATAACTCATCATCCGTTATTTTACAATCTTGATTATTGATTTCGTCATTCCAAAAGGCAGTATGTAGGCAGGATTTATATGTTTTATAATCCCTAAGTCGATCTAAAGAAACATCACCCTTGCCATCTTTTAGCAGACTATCAAAAGCCCCGACCTTTGCTTTAATGTTTTTTAGTTCTTTAGTATAGAGGTTATCCAACCACTCCCTTGACATAATACAATTGCCATCCCTGATCAGAATATCAATTAAGATATCTAATTGAGATGAAGCATCAGTAAATTCAGTTCTTAAGTATTCGTTAAACTCCCCTTCTACAAGACTGAAGATTTTTACAATATTATTGCTATCTGTACTTTTTAAATCAGTATTAGTATCACTAAAAATCTTCTCAATTTCCTTTTGATTACCTGGGTTATTGGACGTAATGTTTTCAATTACCTTCAAAAACGAGTTCTTTTCAAATGAATTAAGTTTATCTAAAATTGCCTCTAACTTCATGGTTTTTTGATTTGAAATTAATTTAATTTATTTGCAATTTACTAATAAATATCAATTCCCAAAATATGTTTAATCACTAATTTTACAAATTAGTTCTGCATATCTTGTGGGATAAATATCAAAAAAACATTCCTTGCGGATAGAAAAACGAGGAAAACGTCACTTATAATTTTAAAAACAAGGAAAAGTTTCTTATAGCTTTAAAAACCATTACCACCCTTTGAATTATGTAAAAAAAAAGAGAAGCCCCAAGCACCGATTATCTAGTTTAAACCTCAAAGGATTTTACCCCCTACCCATATTCTTTTTATTTTTGGTCAAAAAATCATGGAGATTCATAAACAATTAAGATACATTGCCCGATATGATGAAGATGATCTAACTAAAAAAGATTTGAGACTCCTGGTGGAGTACCTATGCAAAGACCAACGCCTGTTAAAGAGCTTTATGATTCATTTTGCAATGAAAGATAAGAATTAATTAACTTTGAGAAAGTTATCCATTATATTTGATTAAAAAATACCAATTAAAAGAGAAAATAACACGATATACACAAGTCAAGATTTAAGTATTGTATGAACGAATATAACTCAGATTAATCAGTATGGAATATTCAAAACTATATTTCAATAAACCTTTATTAGACCTTACTTTCAACGATGTAAAGAAATTCTTTGAAGAGTCTAAACAAGAATCTGACAAGCTTGAGTTTAAATCCTATAATCCCAGAGGAAATTTCGAAGATAAATTATTTAGCATCTGTCAGTGCGTGTCAGCTTTTCTTAATTCAGAAGGAGGATTGCTAATTTGGGGTGCTCCGGAGGGAAAAAGAATAGATGGCAAAAAAGAAAAAGTGTTTCAAGGGGAATTACAGCCAATAGACAGAATCCTTGAAAAGGACGCAACGATTAATTCCATCTCTGATCAAATTATTGCAACCCCGAGCAATATTAGGCTCAACATTATAGAGCACAATCAGTCTTGTTTATGTGTCTTTGAGGTGGATAGAAGTAATTATACCCCCCATCAACTTAGAGATAAATATTATATGAGGCTTGATGGGCAAACTAGGCCAGCCCCACATTACTATGTTGAAGCAATGTTCAAAAAGATTCGCTTTCCAAACCTTGAAGGATTTATTAGAATTGATAGTATTGGGCAGCATCACAATGGGTTTTTTATTAAATTTTCGTATTTCGTATTTAATTACTCCCAATTCCAAAATGAAACTAATTTGACAGTTGGGGTGGTTACTGATACGGGATATTATGATGATTACAACTCCCCAATAAACATTGGTAGATTTAGTTCTAGCCAGGTCTTATTGCTCGAAAATACTAAAGAGGTGTTACATTATGGCTCCCCCTTTGTTGATCAAGACATGATAATTATTAGCAGTACTGAAATTATGCAAGGTAAAACAGCTATCAAATTGATACTTAGTTTTGGTGGGAGAAAGTCACCATTGAAATATTCTCTTTATGAGCTTGAAATAGCAGACCCCAATCTTGACGATCCCAACAGTATAATTAAAAGCTCAATTGAAAATAAGATGATATCTGATGCTGAAGAAGAACTCAAAATCTCGAAGACAGAACAATTAAAGGCTGTTTTAGGAAGGGATGTTGAAACGAAATAGTAATTATTTTTATAAATCAAACGAAAAATATTAATTCCTAAAGAATGATTTTGTACATAGTTTTTAGTTATGGGAAAAATTATTATCAAGAGCCCTTCGAATCATTATGGCTAAACCTATTCTCAACTCTTTTAGGTTCCTTTATAGCTTTAATGATTGCACTTTACATTTTCCGTAAGGGAAATAAAAATTCCGACAAACGAAAAAAGGAGGAAACAGCAAATAATTATAACAATCGTTTACAGTATTTCAGTCTGTTAATCCAGGGGATTATTAAAAATGCAGAGAAGCAAGCCAAACATCACATGGATGTTGCAAGGAGTACAAGAGAATCTCCATATGAGTATCATTTAGTTACCCGTTTAGTTTCAAATGATGTTTTAAGAATAACACAAATGGACTCTGAGGAAATATTCAGAGCATATTTGTATCTATTTGGAGAGGGTGAGGAAACCATAAAAAATTATAATAACATTTATTCTTCTATTGATTTTGTGGATGAAGTTTTAAAACAACAAATGAGTGCTCAAGAAAAACACATTAATTATGTTCATGATGACCAATCTAGAATCAAGGATTTATTAAATAGTCTTGCAGATGATGTTGCCCTGACCTTAAAAGGGATTAGATATAGTTTTGATAATCCGGCAGAATATGATAAAGAGCCCGCTGTAATAGATCTTGTAAAGTTGTTGGACAAATATCATGAATTGGTTCAAAACAATGCCTCTCTTCATCAAGTAGAAGTTGAGTTTTCTAAACCATTGAGGACTATACTAATTAAGAAACATAATATGCAAAAATTCACTGCTTTTTTGGCTGATAAATCTCATAAGGCAGCGGTTTTGTTAAACCATATTCAATACAATTCCATAGCATTTGCCGAAGATGTTGAAAAAATTGAGGATGGATTATCTGAACCCATAACAAAACTGAGGGATGCATATGATGCCATTGAGAAAAAGTTAATAGACAACTAATAAGGAAATATAAGATGTTACGATTTTTTTCAAATAAAAACCCAAACCAACTAGGGGCAAGCAGAAGACAATTAATTTATCAGGAGAAAGATGAGCAAGGTATAATATCCATTTTCTTTAATGAGTCTTTTGCTAACAGGGTAAGGGGGGAATATCAATATGATGTTAAGGGATCTTGGGAAAAAATTGGAAAGCCGCAAGATGCTGAGGAAAAGTTTAAGAAATATACAGTTTTCGAATGGGTAAGGGACGACAAAGATTATATCGAAGGCGATGACACCCTACTAGTAATTAGACGAGATGAAAATGATTTTGTAAAGGAGGTTCAAAATGAAGTCCTTCTTCTCTCCCCAATTTTGGCCCCCGAGAGTGGTGTAATTGAAATTATCAAGCAAGAAAAGGAGGAAATTTGCAATAACTATTTAATCTGCAAAATTCATACTCAGGATATTTTTTCTGATTCAAATAGCCCTCAAGGGGAAATTTATTATGGGAAATTTGATAAATATGAAATCCCCAAGCATATTAGGGATCGAAACGAAATAACAGGGAAGTTTATATTTCTAACTGAATGGTTAGTTAATAGCGGAGACAGGGTTGTTAAAGGACAAGACATAGCTAAAGTTAGAGGCGGGGGAAGTGATAAGTTGTATTATACTTATCAAATCAAGGCTAAGGCTTCAGGGATCATTGATTTATTGAAATCTGAAGCAACTCTATTTGTTTCGGATGATGTTGAACAAAAAGAGGTAATATATATTATTTACAAAGATGAAAATATTAGATTCAATCATTTGTATTATAATAAATCACAAATTATTATTGATGATTTTACAAACAATAAAATTCTTAAATGGGAAATAGTAGGGGGTTATAAATTTCCTTATGGGGCGACTGAAGAAAATCCAATTGGGGGAATAATATCAAACTCTGAAATCGGGAAGGATTTAATTTTCTCTTATCAAAATCATCAAAGGAGAGATTATATTGTATTAATGTATTTTATAAATGATTATAAATTAGCAAAGGGGGATAAAGTATATTTCCAGTTTGAAAATGCAGATGTTGTCGACTTTGAGGTAATTGAAAAGCCATATAAATCATCTTATAATTGGAAGAGGTTATATGAAACTAAAATATTAATTACAGAGAAGGAATTGTTAAAATTTAAAGAGGCTAAACTTACAAAATGGAAGATTGAACTGGAATCCCAAAATGAACAAATAGTTGGGCTCACTGGGAATGATTGGTACAGCGGGGAAAATTACCAAACTGTTGTTCAAAACTTAGCAACGGAATATTTAGAATTGGTTAATAGTGAAATCGAAAATCACATTCCCTTAACCGAGGAATCAGAAGCTAAGGCTCCGCATGGGCCAGATGAGTTTAAATGTTTTGTGTATTTAATGGTTGATATAACCAATGGCTTTCACAAAATTGGGATTTCAAATAGTCCAGAATACCGAGAGAGAACTCTTCAGGGGGAAAAGCCTACAATAGAATTACTTTGTGCAAAAGAATACCCTAGCAGAAAAATAGCCGAAAGCATTGAAAAGGCATTACACTTAGCCTATGCAGAGAAAAGAATTAGGGGGGAGTGGTTTGAATTACAAGAGGAAGATGTAGAGGAGTTGAAAATAACACTGAAATAATCATAATGATTCAACGAATCTTATAATATTAAATCGGAATTAGATATTACTAAATTAGCCGAGGTGGATGACTTTGATTATGAAAGAGGGGAAATTACCGATGTGGTGGAGTGAACATTTACTCTCTTTTTCTTAAGCTTGTTAGTTATTTTGTTAGTAAACAAGAAAAGAGTTATGCGGGAAAACCTGCATAACTCTTTGTAATTTAGTGTGGAGCATATCGGAGTCGAACCGATGACCTCTTGACTGCCAGTCAATAAAAATATATTATCTACATTTATTATATGTTGCTGAAAGCCTTTGTTGTTACGGCTTGCAAAATATAATATTTATCAACATTTATCAAATTTTATTGCTTTTTAC
>JABMQZ010000204.1 GCA_013202965.1 Bacteroidota bacterium
ATCTTCCAAATCATTTATATTGGATTTAAAATAATGCTTCAGGTTTGCATGATAATGGCTCAGAGAGGTATTGATCATAATTCTTTTGATCCATCCTTCAAATGAACCTTCTCCCCTGAATTTTGCAATATTGGAAAACACTTTAATAAAACCTTCATGCATAACATCTTCAGCTTCATCCTTACGCTTGCAATACCGCATACAAATACCAAGCATGGTAGATGCGTATTTGCTGTACAGCAGACTGTAAGCATTACGTTCTCCTGATTTGCACCCTTCTAATATTTCCTGATCTGGAATCATCAAAAAAACTCAACTGTTAAAAAGACTACCGGCTGTTTCAAAGGTTGCCTGCCGGTAAAGGGATTATTTTCCCGCAGGAAAGCACTACCAAGCTGAAACCCGGTCAAAAAAAAGACATCCCGTTCGCATTGGCGGGATGTCTTTCTCAAAATTAATAAAAAGCTTTTAATTAACTTTTATAAAAGGTTTAATATGTTTTTCATTTCCAAACAATACCATCACACGGTACATTCCTGCTGATAAACCGGAAGTGTTTATCTGTAGGATGTGATTTCCTGTTGTGCAGTTTTTACTGTATTTGTCAGCAACTTGTCCGGCCTGGTTCAGAATAAAGATCTGAACATATCCGCTTTCAAGGAGATTGAATTCGAGGTTTGTATATGCACGGGCAGGGTTTGGATAAAGGTCGCCAAGACCCGCAATTCTGGTGCCGATTTCATTTCCGATGCCATGAGGGATTTCATCATCATAAACCACAATGCTGATATCTTCAACATTGGGAGTTTCTTCAGAAAGGGTGATAGATGAAGGATAAGTAAACATACCGGGCACTTCTGCCATTACTTTGTAAGTTCCGTATGACAGGCCGGTGAATTCAAACACGCCTTCACTGTTGGATTTAATGTAGGTCAGGCAGTTGTCTTCCTCATTGAAAAGGATAACTGCAACATCTTCGAGATGCGGATTCTGGGCCACATCCAGAGTAACAACACCATCAATGGCTCCATTGCCACTGGAATATTCATTATTTTGTATCATGCTGATATCATACTCCCAGCCGGTTTCATCAAGCTGAATGGTTTTTGCTTTCGTCCAAAGCAATGCATCCCCGTAATAAGTCGGGAGGTATTCCCCGGCATGCACAGAACCTGGAGATGGAAAGGTTTTCACTTTATAATCGCCTTCAACAAGTTGATAGTATAAATAGAATCCATTCGTATCGAACTTGGTAGTGTCGATAGGAATAAAAACATCGTCTTCTATCTTGTACAGGTATGCGGTACCTATGTCGACAGGGAAATAACCGGCAAATGCATGGCCTCCGAAATGAAAATAATCACGCATGCCGGCTTTTACTTTCTTTATGATGGTGCTTGTCCTGAAATCATGATGAAATGGTTCAGTAGAGACAGTAAGTGCAACATCATAAATACCCGGCTCTGAATAAATATGATTGGGGTTACTTTCGAGGGAGCAGCTTCCATCACCAAAATCCCAATACCAGCTGATAATGCCTTCTCCCATGGACTCATCGATAAAGAAATAGGAGAGTGAATCAAAGGTGATGGTATCTTCCACAGCCTCAAAATTAGCCTGAAAATCGGTAACAGAGCCCGGATCAAGAATTTCCAGACCGGTATTCATATGGTATTCGGAAGCCCAGTTAAACCTGAAAAACTCTTCCTTTTCATATTCCTCACTATTGATGTCGTAAGTATAGATGATCAGTGAGCCATTGATAACGGCGGTGCTGAGGGTATCGTAGAAAAACCCGAACTCATCAGTATATGCAGCAAGAAAATAATTGAACCCCCCGTTGGATTCAGAATTTGATTCGATAAACACCGGATGGCCCGGAACCGGTGCACCGTTTTCAGTATTGGTGATCTGCCCTGATAAGTATATATAATTGATTCCGCTTTGTGCGAAAGTTGAAGTGATGGAGATGATCAGTATCATCAGCAAAGGAAACAGCAGTTTCCTCAACAGCGGCATCTTCAGGCGATGGGCCGGGCCGATGCGATTTCTTGAACGGGGGTATTGTTGTTGCATTGCCGCGTTAATTAAAAGTTAAACAATAGTCCGGTCCTTAAACCAAATGAATAAGGATGCCGTGTAGTTATATACTTACGTTCGTATTGTGAATTCAGGTAATACTTAAATGTTGGTTCAATCGCGATGCTCACCCTGTCAGATAACTGATAGCTCAGGCCGGCACTGAAAGCAAACTGCCAGCTTGTGTTTACGCGCAAAGGCATGCGCTGATCCAAATCAATGATCTTGTCATCGCCAACATCCGGTGTAGGGATGCTTTTATTGACAAGGACAAAGAATACAGGGCCTCCTTTGATAAACCAAGCGAAACGCTTCACCTGCTTATGGAAACCGATATATACCGGTATCTGCAGGTAAGTGTAATGATTTTTTGTTTGCTCGATCTTGAATTTACTGATGGAGTCGTATACGTTTACCAGGTTGGTATGATATACAGGTATAATTCCATTTTCAGTGGAGTCAAAAGTTACGTTATAAACATCGTTGTATGATCCAAGGTATTTTTCATAGTCGATGGCATATTTCCCGTTGTCGGATGAGAAAGAAACACCAAGTCCTGATTCAATGAAGAATTCATTCTTTTTCCATTTTGCACTAACATCAAAGGTGTAGCTGCGCTGGTTTGGAATGGAATCATCCGGGTAGAAGATCACCTCCGGGGTGAAATGCAGGCCAAGCTGCCATTCTGCCCGTCTGTTATACCTGTGTTCGCCATCGTTCACACCGGCAAATCTGGGATGATATTTACTATCGCGAACCTGAATATTTTCAGAATTGATGGCCG
>JABMQZ010000205.1 GCA_013202965.1 Bacteroidota bacterium
AATAATAATTTAAGAACCCCCAAAAATAAATATAATAATCACATGTCAAAGGTTTTTTTTAAAATTTAAAGGAAACGTGTGTTCCTGTAGCTTTTCCTTCCTTTTTCAGGTTCAATCTTAAAACAATACTTTAACATGACTTCATGACTACCGCCCGTTCTCGACAGGCCAAGCCTGGAAGTTGTGATGTCGTAGGAGTATCCTAATTTGAAATTCTTATACTGTAATCCGAGGATTAGAGATACCGCATCCTGGTAGCGATAATTCAAACCTCCCCAGAACATATTTTTATATTCAAGCAAAGTGGCAATATCCAATTGCACTGCCGCCTGGTCAAATTTTATCATAGCGTAGGGCAGTAGTGCAAAATTTGGATGATTCCGAAAAACATATTCGTACCCGCCCTGCAGGTAAAATGTCCGGTCCAGTGTCATCTTATAAATAAAGCTTTCAGTGGTATTGCTGTCTACATTTGTAGTCCAGTTGGCAAGTTCTTTGCCTTTGGTCTGAAGGATCTGATTTACAGAAATCCCGACGAAATATTGATCAGGGACTTCATAGACAATACCCAGAGACGCATCAATAAGTATTTCACTTTCTTCTCCCGTCATCTGTTGCAGTAATTGGTCATTCGGGTCAACGGCAATAAATTTTGAAAAATCCACAGAGCGATTATTAAATCCAACTTGTGCTCCGACACCCAGTTTGCCAAATCCCATCTCCCTGATATATGAATATCCGATCCTGAGCGCAATGGTTTTGGTAAAACCAATCTTATCCTGCATCACCAGGGCTGAAATCCCACCCTTCAGGATGCGGACCGGTGATTCAATACTTATGAGGAAAGTTTCCGGAGACACCTTATTCCCTTCACTGTCTTTGAAGCCTGCCCATTGCTGCCTGACAAGCCCGGTTACACAGATGCCGTCACCGATTCCGGCAAAGCCGGGATTGGTGAAAACCCTGTTAAACATATTTTGTGTGAATTGAGGCTCCTGCTGCGCCTGCAGCTTTGTTCCAATAATCGTCACAATGAAGATCAATATTGTGATTTTTATATGCCTCATGTTTGCTGTTCTCGGTTTATGGTTAATGTTGCAGCTAAAGTATAAAAAAAAATAAACAGCTATACTCTTCCGGTCTTTTCTTATCCAGACTTAATAACAGGCAGCTTTCCTGCCGGTGGTAAAAATATCAAGCCAAATTTACAAAATAACTACCAATTACTTTCTACGTAATTATTCTCATTTATAATGCTTCCCTAAGTAAGAGTATTTACGTAGCGATCATGAATGATGTAGGATAACGTAAACTATGAATAATTATTTTCAGTAATAAAAATTGACACCAAATCTCAGAAGTAGGCGCGCAACTGAACACTGCCTAAGTGTACGACAGGAGTTTCGGGAGATTTGCGCCCGTCATATATCAGGCTGAATTGAAGATGATCTGAAATGTCCTGCTGATAAGAAACATTCCATGTTCCATTCCTGCCGGTTCGCAGTCCTTCCAGCATCACAAAGCCCAAGGAATTATTTTCATCACCATTATAGCTGATATCAATATAATTGGCTTTAACAAGCAGTGTGCCCCGGTTTACCATTCTGTAATTTATTTCTATTCCAATATCCCTCAGCAGGGAACGTTCCCCTCCATCGGTGTTCTTGTTGTCCGCATATCGGAACCGAAGACTTATTCTGAGGGCCGGACCCGGCTGGTAGGATAATTCCGGATAAAGTTCCGTAAACCCGATATTGTAACTCCTTGATGAAAAAAAGTCGGAGATGCTGCTTTTTCGTCCCTGCTCCCCTCCCAGCTTTATGGTAAAAGCAGCATAAAAATTCCATCGCAGATTGGCTATGCCTTGGTAAAGTGTTCGTGTTTCGAAACCGTTTACCATATAAGCTTTGTTTCTGTTGCGCAGAAAACTGATGTCTAATCCGTATTTTGGGTTGGACTTGTTAAAATAAAAAGTATTCCTGAAGGAGGAATTGAGTGAAATGAGAGATGTATCCTGTATTTTGCTTTCCCTGATGAATGGATTGTATGCAATGTTCAGGTCGTCGGTCGATGTTTTATGCTCAATTCTGTAAATGGTCTGGTTGGAAAACCTGGTAAGAAATTTCAGCATACCGCTTTTGTTACTCCAGATTGCTGCCGGGGACAGGTTCAGGGCTTCTCTGAACTGGTTGGTATAGGTTTTGACATACTCATTGCTTGGTGTGAAAACACGAATATAATTGGCCTGATCCTTGAATGCTGCAATCTCAAATTCATTGAGCTGCTCAATGCCATCGTTATTATAATCGATCCACATATAGACTCCTTCACCATCGGAGACTTTAAGATAAGAGAAGTTTTGTTTTTGCTCCAGGCCTGACCCGACTTCATAGAATGTGTTAAACGTAATGGCACCCTTGAACAATTTCAGGAAATACTCTATCCTTCCCACAATTACTTTTTCCGGCTCCGCATCTGATATAGAGGAGTCTTTTATTTCCAGATTTCTGTATGTTAAAGTTATGGTCAGCCTGCTTGCAGGGTTTTTTTTAAGACTGGTGCTGGCACCAACTTCACGGGCAAAAGTGGCTGAACTTAAGGAATTGTTCAGCGGGTTTTTATCTAAGCGCTGCCTGTAAAACACAGCAAACTTGTTCACCGATGAATCATTGTTGCTAATGTATGCTTCCCATGCATTATAACTGAAACTTGCTGCTGTGAGTGAGTCCGAAGCAGTTTCTCTGAATGCATTGTACTCCGATTCTTCTTTTAAGCCCAGAGTAATCCACTTCATTTTCTTTGCTATTCCTGCATTGTGGCGGATAAATTTAGTGTTGTATTCTTCTTGTTTCGTATTTAGAAGGCTCCCCTCAAAATTGAAGAAAAAATTGTGAGTATTCAAATCTGCTGTAAGACTGTTCATCATCCCACTGTATGCAGGACCGTTATCCATCATACTGAAACGATAGCTTGCAATCCCATGTTTGCCATTGTCAACACCAATGTGGATATCCCCCATATGCTGGTCCTCATCCATTGCCAGATGATCAATATTCCAATCGCGGTTAAATTCAACCTTTCTGTAAGGTTCAATAGCTTTGAAGTTCTTTTTTACCCATTCGTATCTTGCGTCACTCAGCATATGCCATGGATTTTTTTCGTCTTTACTGATTCTTGTCCGTTTCTCATACCCGAGAACTGCAGCAAAACTGGCATTGTCAGCCCGGTCTTTGGATGAAAAAGTGTTGAGGTCATAATTGCTCACGCTGAACTCGGATTTAAACTTTGATTTCTCATTAAATGTATAGTCAACACCAAGGCTAAGCATCTGTGTTTTTTTTGGAGTTACAAGCAGGATCAAAGGCATGTAATTTCCCTGTGGAATTCCGTTTACCGGGGCAACCCAGCTGAATACCCGCCCATTTGCGTCGCTGCTTACCTGATTATAAAAGCCTTTATTCTCTCCTACAAGACTGAACCCAAGCTTATAAACTGCACTGTCGGGGTTTGTTGAATAAACGAAAACAGAATCGTAAAGAATATTGTTTGCCAGCGTATCAATCATTTTATACCGGACTTCTTCTCCAGAGAAACCCGCACTGTCGATATTCCACCAGTAAGCCTTGTGAATACTATCGCCGACATTACTTAGAAATTCTTTTTGATCAGATGTGAGGTCCTGCTGGAGGGCCTGGTTCTTCAGGTCTTGTTCTGAAAATGCATTTATCCTGACATTTAATTTATTATTAGTAATGCCACTTGAGACGAAAAACATGGACCTTGCAAAATCACGTTCAGCATATTCAAATTCGACCACGATCCTCTTTTCTTTGGTGATAAGAACATTGGGCGTGAAAGTGATTTCTCCGGTATTGTAATTTATGATGTAGTCAAAATCATCCCCCCGTATCATTGGAATGCCATCGATGAAAACTTTTTCAGAGGCTGCAAGAACCATGATATAAGATTCACCATTATTCCCGGTCAGTTTATAGGGCCCCTGGTTTCCTTCTTTTCCCTGTATGCGGTTCCGTGCAAACTTTCCTTTGGCCAGGGCACCGGCAAGCCTTACATCCATGTTCCATTCATGCTTGTCGTTTCTTATTTTGCCAAGGCCAAAACTAGTGAGGAAGTCACCTCCCTGTGCTTTTTTATAGAAGTTCATGAAATAACTATCCGGTCTGGTAAGCTCATAATCGCCAGCAATCAGACGCGAATTTCTGTATTTCAACTGTATGAACACCTTGTCAAATTCCTGTATTTGTTGGGTGTTTCCTTCCGGTTGTATGGGGATGTTATTATCTGTGATGGCTGCAAGAATTTCGATCTCACTACTCAGTTTTCCTGAAAGCTGAAGATTAAAGCTTGAATTTACTACTACATCCTGGCTATTACCGAAAGAAATCCCACGAGAGATGCTCCCGCTTTTGTTCAGGCCATCGGTTTTGAAAATGTCGCTGCCCTTTCGGGCCTGAGTGTACACAAATGGATTCACAACTCCCTGCTTGTCGGGTTCCAGAACTGATAGATCTTTGTGCTTATATTCTTCTTCAAATAAGAATGGAAACACCCTGTAAGAGCAGCTGAATTCACCTTCATCTTCCTGCAAGGAAACTGATGGCAGCAGATATGCTTTTACGTAGTCTGTAAAATACAGGCTTGTATCTACCAGGGTCCCGTTGTAATATCTCAGTTGGAACGAGCCCGGCACCATTGAGAGACTGTCCAGAACGATGGTATCATTGTCAAGCATGACCGGCTTCATCCGCAGGTTACTCAATTTCTGCGCTGAAGTAGTGATGCTTAAAACAAGTAAGATCAAACTGATATATAGTTCAGGCCGTTTCAAATTAGTTACATCTGTGCTTATGAATTAATGTGAAAATCACTTAGCTATTGTGTTCAAGAATGAATAAAAGCTTGCGGACTGCCTGCTCTCTTGTTATTTTAATTGAAAAAACCAGATTTTTATTAATCATAAACGCTTGTATTTCAGATAACTAAAAGGTAGTGTGAATTTATTATATTTTAAATATTTCCAATTGCTTAAAGATATTATCTTTGCCGGCCGGATTTTAAGATTTTTGGGCATATAAAAAGTAAAGATATGGCATTCATAACAAAGGAAAAATTGTTTTCAGCAAAATGGTTCAAGGCATATGCCTTGATACTTGTAGGTGCTTTCATCATGGCGAGCGGCTTCGTACTGTTTATTACACCGCATAATATTGTCCCCGGTGGTGTATACGGTATCTCTATTGTTATTCATCATTATACCGGATTTCCCATTGGAATGACGGCACTTGCTTTTGATATCCCCTTAACCCTTATCGGGATCAGGGTTCTGGGTCCGAGGTTTGGCATTAAGACGGTTGTGGGGTTTGTGCTGACAGCTGTTTTTGTCGATGGATTAACTTATTTAATAGGAGATAAAACGCTGGTGCCGGACGATGTACTGCTTTCTTCCATTTTTGGCGGTGTTTTCATTGGCCTTGGCCTCGGATTGATATTCAAATCAAAAGCTACATCCGGTGGTTCTGATATTGTGGCCATGATGATTGCAAAGTATACCAAGCAGCCACTTGGCCAGCTCATGATCTATGTTGACTCGATGATCGTAATTGCCGGTTTGTTTGCTTTCCATGACTGGAAAATCCCCCTGTATTCGTTAATTGTGATATATATTGCGGGAAGGGTTGTAGATCTGGTCTTACAGGGTGTTTCTTATGATAAGACTTTGTTGATCATTTCCGAAAAGCATTCTGAGATCAGGGATAAGATCATCTATGACCTTAACAGGGGAGGAACTTTTCTGAAAGGCGAAGGGATGTATAGCGGAACAGAAAAGTCGATTATTTATACTGTTTTAAACCGCAGGGAGTTGGCCATCCTCCAGGATTTTATTAATAAGATCGATCCTGAAGCATTCCTTACAGTGATCAACGCCAATGAGATCCTGGGAAAAGGCTTTAAATCTTTAAGGGAAAAAGTTTCAGAATAGTTTGGAGCTCAGATCTAATTAAACAGCTTAATGATGTCATTACCATTGGCATAGATCAGCAGTGCAAAGATCATGATCATGCCCACGATCTGGGCATATTCCATAAATTTATCACTGGGTTTCCGTCTGACGATGATCTCATACAGCAGGAACATCACATGTCCGCCATCGAGTGCCGGTATGGGAAGAACGTTCAGTATCGCAAGCATAATAGAAAGAAAAGCGGTTAATCGCCAGAAACGCTCCCAGTCCCATTCGGCCGGGAAAATGTTTCCTATGGTAATAAACCCACCAACTGATTCGTAAGCTTTCACTTCGGATGAAAACAACAAACGCAACTGTTTAAGGTAGTCGCCAATGCCACGGTAACCCTTAACAATACCTGCCGGGATGGCTTCAACAAAAGAATACTCCTTGATATTGAATTGAAAAAACTCCTCGGGGGAGATCCGGTAAACACCTATGACTCCTTCTTCCGGAACTGTAAATGATATCAGTATTGAGTCTGCTCCCCTGAGACTAGTTATGCTGATATCTTCTCCTTTAAGTTTCGGTATTTCCCGAATATATTCATAAAAATAAAACAGAGGTTCGTTGTTCAGGGCAATCAGTTGATCACCGATTTGCATGCCTGCTGCTTCCGCAGGAGAATTAATTCCGAATTTTTCAACCACATAGGGGAATCTGGCTGAGATGAAATTAGGATTTTTGTGCTTCACCAGTTTTCCAATACTTCCCGGAGGAAGATGGATATCTAAAAGCTGATCATCCCTTTTTACCTGTATGGTTTTTGCTTCATCCAGGATCAGTGTAATAGGTATCATCTGAAAGTCTTCAACTTTCTGACCGTCAATAGAAATGATCTTGTCGCCGTTTGCCAGCCCCATATCCATACCTAATGAGTCTACAGCAATACCATACTTGTTTGCTTCAGAAGTTGGCAGGTAACTTTCGCCCCATGTATAAAGCATGAAGATATAGATCACCATGGCCAGGATCACATTCACGATCACTCCGCCGAGCATGATGATCAGTCTTTGCCATGCCGGCTTTGACCGGAATTCCCATGGCTGGGGCGGGCTTTTCATGGCCTCTTTATCCATGGATTCATCGATCATGCCGCTGATCTTTACATATCCGCCAAGCGGAAGCCAGCCAAGGCCGTATTCTGTTCCTTTAAATTTGAATTTGAATATAGAAAACCATGGGTTGAAGAAAAGATAAAATTTTTCTACCCGGGTGCGAAAAACTTTTGCTGCAATAAAGTGCCCCATCTCGTGAAAGATCACCAGAATGGATAAGCTGAGCAGTAATTGTATTATTTTAATGAGTATTTCCATTGTAATTCCCGATATAATTTATCGCCATTGCCCTGGCTTCTTCATTAGTTTCAATATAATCATTGAAGTCTGGTTTGTCAATATATGATATATTTTCCAAACATTTTTCAATGATTCCGGGCATTTGCAGAAATGTGATCTTTCTGTCAAGAAATGCCCGAACTGCAATCTCATTGGCGGCATTCAACGCACATGGAATATTTCCACCAGCCTTCAGGGCTTCAAAAGCGAGTGCAAGATTACGAAAATTTTTTAAATCCGGAGCCTCAAAAGTAAGTTTTGGATAATCGCTTATGCTAAACCTTTTAAATTCCGATGGCAGCCGGTCGGGATAAGAAAGTGCATATATGATCGGCAGGCGCATATCCGGATGGCCGAGCTGGGCTTTTACAGAACCATCATGAAATTGTACCATGGAGTGAATGACCGACTGCGGATGGATGATAACTTCAATCTGATCGGGTTTGAGCCCGAACAACCATTTGGCTTCAATTACTTCGAGGCCTTTATTCATCAAACTTGCCGAGTCTACCGTTATCTTATCTCCCATATCCCAGTTGGGATGCTTAAGTGCCTCTTCAGGACTGACTTGTTCAAGAAACTGTTTGTCTTTTCCTCTGAAAGGCCCGCCGGACGCTGTAAGATACACCTTTTCCAATGCATCGGCAGACTCACCGGCGAGGCACTGAAAGATAGCTGAATGCTCTGAGTCGACAGGGATAAGGAAGGTGCGGTGTTCCACAGCCAGCCTGCTTACAAGTTCTCCCCCTGCAACAATGGATTCTTTGTTAGCGAGTGCAATAGGTTTCCTTCTTTGCAATGCCCTGACAGTTGGTTCGAAACCTGCAAAGCCGACGATGGCATTCAATACCATGTCGATGTTGTCGCTTTCTACCACCTGTGAAACGGATTTCTGACCCGAATAAACCTTGATATCCTGCTTGGCCAGGGCATTGGAGAGCTCTTTGTAATGATTGTCATTGGCAATGACCACCACATCAGGTTGAAATTCTCTGGCTTGCCGAATGAGCAATTCGCTGTTGTTGCCGGCAGTCAGGATCTCAACAGAAAATTTATCCGGATGTGCACGAATAATATCGAGACTTTGAATGCCGATCGAACCGGTTGAGCCAAGTATGGCGATACGTTTTTTACTCATCCTTCTGCTGCTAAAAAGTCATATATTCTTCAGGGTCGGCAGGAGTGCCTTTGCGCCAGAGTTCAAAATGTAGGTGTGGCCCGGAAGAAAGTTCACCTGAATTTCCAACCACAGCTATGGGGTCGCCTGCCTTGACCAGGTTGCCACTACTTTGCAGCAAGGTAGAATTGTGTTTATAAATAGAAATAAAATTTCCGCTGTGCTGAATAGCGATGATGTTGCCTGTTTCTGTTGTCCAGTCAGCAAAAATGACCGTCCCGTCCAGTACGGACTTAATAATTGCTTCATTGCTGGTAGCTATATCCACTCCATAATGCTTCTCGGCAAGGTTGAATTTATTGATGATGATTCCTTCAACAGGTGTGAAGAATACAATATCGCTAATCTTTAATTCACTATCGTACAATCCTTCGGTTTCAAAGAAAAACAAATTATATTTTGTTTGCTGATCGTACTCGGCTCTCAGGATAGAATCTTCCGGTGATGATTCAATGGTAATGCTGTCATAGTTAATGCCTGATTCCCTGTCAGGTGAGATAGAATCAAAAATTTCCTTGCCCTCAATAATATTCCTGATATTTTGCAGATAAACATCTTTAGTCCTCAGTGCCTTTTCAAGTGAATCGGCCCTTTGTTCCAGGCGATACAGCTGCCCCGGAATATTTACATCCATATAACCAGGGATATATTCGCGGATGGGTGTGAAGGCAATGATAAATATGGTCAGGGTGATCAGGATAATCGAAACAGACACGGTCAGTAAAAATACATTCAGCCTTGACAAGCGAAACGACAAACGCTCTTCATAGGTCTCATTGTTCATGATCACGAGGCGGTACTTGTCACGGAGTTTATAGTACCATTTTCGATCGTTTCTTTTTCTCCTGGCCATTTGATAAGTTTGTTGTGAGCGTGCTGCAAATATCGGAAAAAACAGGATGCGGGATACAAATTAGCTTTGCTCGTGATTTAAATTCCTGCCTACCGTGCTCCATCACAGGTACGGGCGTAATATCTTAATGCAGGCATGAGATCCCCTTGGGTACTGGAGGACTCCGGTTTATATAAGCACTAATTAGAGGCTACTGTAAACGAATTACGCAATACTTTCCCTATATTTGCAGCTACCTGATAATAATTATTAAAAAAAGTAGTTAATCAAGCATAATTTCCCATTAATTTGATTAGCAGAAAGCCATATCGTTCGTTGGCCCCGGCCATATTATTTGTACTGGTCATCGTATTGGGATCCTGTTCAACAAAAAAGAACAGTTTTACCCGCCGGATGTACCACAACCTGACCTCGCATTATAATGTTTACTGGAATGGCAAGGAGGCACTTATCGAGGCCGAGAAAGAATTACAGGCTGCTGTTAAAGAGAATTACAATATGGTCCTGCCCATGTTTAATTACGGATCGGAGCAGGAGTCAAAAGCGGTAACTCCTTTGCTTGACAGGTCCATCGAGAAGGGATCGAAAACCATTCTTAGACATTCTATGCGATTTGGGGGTCATGAGTACGTCAAGTGGATCGATGATGCCTATATGCTTATTGGCAAATCATATTTCTACAAGCATGATTACTTCAGTGCACGCAGGTCCTTCAGCTTTGTTATGCGGGAATACGAAGATAATCCCACAAAATATGAGGCGATGCTCTGGCTTGCCAAAACCTATATTGAGATGGAGCAGTTCGAAAAGTCAGAACCCCTTTTGAATCTTATTCAAGGTGATATGAACGATGAAGAAAATATACCAGCATCAGTCTATAGGGAGTTTGCGCTTGTGAATGCTGATCAGTTTTTAAAGCAGGAAAAATACGATTATGCGATCGACTATTTGTATGATGGCATTGCCAGAGTGGGTAAAAAAGATATCAAGACCAGGGCCAAGTTCATCCTGGCCCAGATATATCAGATGGATGGCGATTTTGATCAGGCCTCGCAACTATATGCGGAAGTTATCAAAAGGAATCCACCTTATGAAATGGCCTTTCAATCGAAGATAAACCTTGCACGTGCCTATGAAGCAGACAACGGCGACAGCAAGAGCATCATCAAGTACCTGAGCAGGATGCTGCGGGATGATAAAAACAAGGAATTTCTTGATCAGATATATTTTGCGCTGGCAGAAGTAGCATTCAAGGATAAAGATGATACCCTGGGGATACATTATCTCCGTTTGTCCGTAGCCAGAAGTATAAACAACAACTATCAGAAATCTACTTCATCGCTGAAACTGGCTGATATTTATTTTGCGATGCCTGAGTATGAACTCTCTCAGGCCTATTATGATACGGCAGTCACGTATTTACCTGAGGATTACCCCAATTATACAGAGATCAAGAATAAGGCGGACAAACTCTCGGAACTTGTTGCTAATCTCTGGGTGATCCAGGTGGAAGATAGCTTACAGATGCTTGCATTCATGTCTGATGAGGAACGACTTGCCATTATCGATAAGATCATTAAAGAACTTGTCGAGGAAGAACAACGGCAGCGGGAAGCAGAAGAACTTGCACAGAATATGGTAGCATTTGATCAGGGTCAGAGTGGATTTGCCACAAGCCAGCCCATTGGAGGGGCTAAATGGTATTTTTACAATACGAATGCTTTGAGCAATGGCTACTCGGAATTTATTCGAAAGTGGGGAAACAGAAAGCTTGAAGACCTGTGGAGGCTAAAAGATAAGCAGTTGATCATTTATGAGCCAGATGAAATTCTTGACGAAGAACTTGACAGTCTCATGCAGGCGGGCGATACGCTTGGAATAATGGCTATGGATGAGCATAATCGTGAGTACTACCTCAAAGACATCCCTTTTACGCAAGAAGCACTGGATAAATCGGATAAAAGCATTGCTGAGGCCTATTACAATCTTGGATTGATCTATGCAGAGGGCCTTAATGATGCCCCCAAGTCTATCGAAGCATATGAAACCCTACTGGACCGTTTTCCGAATAATCCGAATAAGCTGAAAGTATACTACCAGCTCTACCGCCTCTATCTTGACATAGGAAATTCAGAAAAGTCGGATTATTATAAAAATATGATCATAAATGATTTTCCGGACAGTGATTATGCCATGATCATTCTTGATCCGGACTATTACAAAAACATGCAGGCCAGTGAATCGGAACTGACCACATTATACCACAAAACCTACAGCGCATTTAAGGTCGGCCGTTATTATAAAGTCATCAGCAACAGCGATATGGCAGTAAATCTTTATGGGGACACTGCCAGCCTTATCCCAAAATTTTTGTATCTGAAAGCCTTGTCTATCGGAAAAGTAGATGTGGTTGATTCTCTGGCAGTGGCCTTGAAATTCATCGTCACCAATTATCCGAACAATGAAGTAAAACCTCTTGCCCAGAACCTGCTTGACTATATTTCCAAAGACCGGCCGGATCTGGGTACAGGCGTAAGTCAGGTTCAGCAGGATACAGTTTTCCAGTCCCCATATACATATGATCCCAATGGCATCCATTTATACTTGCTGGTAGTGAAAAGACAGGCAGTGAAACTGAATGCCATGAAAGTGAAAATCTCGGATCATAATAAGAAATATTACAGTACCAAGGCATTATCCATCAATAGTGTATTGCTGGATGAGAACCGCTACATGATCACAGTGGGCAATTTTGAAAGTGCTGCTACTGCAATGAAATATTTCAATCAGACCAGTGGAGATGAGTATGTTTTCTCTGACCTTGGAATAGGGAATTATTCCGAGGCGGTTATTTCCATGAAGAACTACCCCATCTTTTACAAGGACAAAGGTGTTAACTTATATTTGAGATTCTTCGAGATCGAATATCTCGATGATTAAACTAACGAAAAACTAAGGAGAAAGAAAAATGGCTAAAAATGTCAATGGCGACGTTCAGTCTGTGAATATGCTGGGCGCAGGAACTACAATTAAAGGCGATATCCAATCAAATGGCGATTTTAGGATTGACGGAACACTTATTGGATCCATCCATTCAAAAGGGAAGATTGTCATAGGCGGTACAGGTAATGTTGAAGGCGAAGTGGTTTGCCGAAATGCGGATATTTCCGGCATGGTAAAAGCACAGCTGACAGTATCTGAATTGTTAACATTAAAGGCGTCGGCCAGACTTTCTGGAGAGATTACCACCAGCAAGCTGTCTATTGAGCCCGGTGCTAAATTCTCAGGTACTTGCAACATGAGTGAATCAGGTACCAGGGTGGAAAAACCTATGCTCGATGGAGCCCGGAAAGAAAGAGAAAAAAGCGCTTAATGCGTATGCTAAGTATTCATCCATTGCTTTCCAGATGCTGGTAATTATACTTGCCGGTGTGTTTGGAGGGCGGGAACTGGACAAATGGATACAGTTAGGGTTTCCGGTCTTCACATTGGGTTTTTCAATATTGGCGGTTATTCTTGCAATTTATTATGTAATTAAAGATTTCCTTCGAAAATGAATAATAAAAGGATTTTCCAGGGCTTTATCAGAAAAACGGCCATTAGCACTATTGTGGTGATCGCAGCGGGAATGCTCCTGTTTACAAACCTTCCGGTGGAGTATTATTCTCCGGCATTTCCATTTATAGTTGGGTTTTTCTTTTTTGCTACGATCATCGTGTTTTACTATATGCTTAAAGCTGTTGAAAAGCGTCCCGCACGTTTTGTAAATGTGTTTATGCTCACCACCATGCTTAAACTGATGTTATTCCTGGCGGTGATGGTCGTGTATGTATTGCTGAACCCCGAGGATGCAAAACCGTTTATCTTAACATATTTTGTTTTGTATGTCATCTATACAGTCCTTGAAGTAGTTTCCATCCTCAAGGTAAACAAAGAAAAGAGTGGTGGTACAAATCCCCCTGCATCGTAAATTACCGCTAACAGCAAAATCACCTCAACCTAAATATTTTTTTATGAGCGATAAACCTAAATTACCTGATTACGAAAAAATAGACAGCTTTAACCAGGAAAAAATTGAAAAGCTGAGTGGGCATTATTCTGAGATTCTGAAGCTTATTGTAGAGGATGTAAACAGGGAAGGATTGATCGATACTCCTGTCAGGGTGGCAAAGGCCATTCAGTATTTTACTCATGGTTATGATGTTGACCCGGTTGAGATCCTTAATTCTGCCAAGTTTAAAGAAGATTACAGGGAAATGGTCATTGTAAAGGATATTGATGTTTTTTCCATGTGTGAACATCATATGATCCCGTTTATTGGTAAAGCCCATGTTGCGTATATTCCAGATGGTTATATTACCGGCCTTAGCAAGATCGCCAGGGTTGTTGAAGCATATAGCAGGCGTTTACAGGTACAGGAACGCTTAACCACACAGATCAAAGATGCCATTCAGAATACCCTGAACCCTTTAGGCGTTGCTGTTGTTATCGAAGCAAAACACCTGTGTATGGTGATGAGAGGTGTGGCCAAGCAAAATTCTGTGACCACAACATCAGATTTCACAGGTGCCTTTAAACGGCAGGAAACCAGGGCGGAATTCATTCATTTGATAGGCATGAACTTACATTAACTTCAGAATTCAGTAGTCAGAATAATTTGGATTTATAATATTTTACTATTTACACCTCAGGCTTTACGAATTAATAAATAAGTTGTCTGTTGTGATAATATTACTATTTTTGTGGCCTTAAATCAGGCAGATACCTGGTTTAAGGATACGATTTAAAGACTTAAGATAAGGTATGAGAGCATATGTATTTCCGGGCCAGGGTGCCCAATATTCAGGCATGGGCAAGGACCTTTACGAGGGTTCCGGACTAGCAAAAGATCTGTTTGAAAAAGCAAATTCTATTCTGAAATTCAGGATTACGGATCTGATGTTTGATGGAACTGATGAAGACCTCAGGCAGACAAAAGTTACACAACCTGCTATCTTTCTGCATTCAGTGATCCTGACAAGGGTGCTGGGAGAGGATTTCAGACCGGATATGGTGGCAGGACACTCTCTTGGAGAGTTTTCAGCTTTGGTTGCAAACAAAACCCTTTCATTTGAAGATGGGCTGCGACTGGTATCAAAAAGGGCCATGGCCATGCAAAAAGCTTGTGAGATAGAACCTTCTACTATGGCTGCCGTTCTTGGGATGGAAGATGAAGAGGTAGAAAAAATCCTGAAAAATATCGACGACATTGTTGTGCCTGCCAATTATAACAGCCCCGGACAATTGGTTATCTCCGGAAGTATCTCCGGTGTGGAAAAAGCATGCAAGCTTTTTGAAGAAGCTGGTGCAAAAAGAGTGGTTCCCCTGAAAGTGGGTGGTGCCTTTCATTCGCCATTTATGGAACCTGCCGGTACAGAGCTGGCTGAAGCCATCAAAGCAACAAAATTCAATAAAGGGATATGCCCGATATATCAGAATGTCACCGGCCAGTCTGTAACCGATCAGGAGATCATCAAAAAGAACCTGGTGGCGCAGTTAACTTCACCCGTAAGATGGTCTCAAATTGCCAGGAATATGATCGCTGACGGAGCCAATGAAGTGATTGAGGTTGGGCCGGGAACAGTTTTGCAAGGCCTGGTGAAAAAAGTGAAACGGGATATTATTACCTCCAGCGCAGTAATGCCGGATTAATGTGATTAACGGATTAACGATTAACGATTAACGATTAACGATATCTGATTTATATCATCTGCTGGAGTACATTTTATCATAGTACTTCTGATAATCACCTGAAGTGACATTATTTAGCCATTCTTCGTTGGCAAGGTACCAATCGACAGTTTTCTCGAGGCCTTCGCTGAATTCAAGGGAAGGTTCCCAGCCAAGTTCGTTTTGTAATTTGCCAGAGTCGATGGCGTAGCGGAGGTCATGTCCGGCGCGGTCGGTAACAAAAGTGATCAGCTTTTCGGAAGTGCCTTCCGGATTACCCAGTCTGTCATCCATGATCCTGCAGAGAAGCTTCACCAGGTCAATATTCTTCCATTCATTGTTTCCACCAATATTATAGGTTTCTCCAATGCGTCCCTTGTGGAAAATCCTGTCGATAGCAGATGCGTGATCGACCACGTACAGCCAGTCGCGCACATTTTCTCCTTTACCATAAATTGGAAGAGGCTTGTTGTGTTTGATATTGTAGATTATCAAGGGGATGAGCTTCTCAGGGAACTGATGTCCACCATAATTATTGGAACAGTTGGAGATTACCACCGGTAGTTTAAAAGTGTGATACCAGGCCCTGACGAGATGATCGGAACTGGCCTTGGACGCCGAATACGGACTTCGGGGATCGTAGGCAGTCGTTTCTGTAAAAAGGCCTGTATCACCGAGTGAGCCATAAACCTCATCGGTTGAAACATGATAAAACAACCTGCCTTCATAATTGTCCTTCCAGTGATGACGGGCTGCATTCAACAGGTTTACGGTTCCAACAATGTTGGTATGAATAAACTCTGTAGGATTGGATATGGACCTGTCGACATGCGATTCGGCAGCAAGGTGGATCACTCCGCTGATGTCATGATCCTTAAAAACTTTTTGTATGGCGTCGGCGTCATTGATATCTGCCTTTATAAAGGAATAGTTTACATTATCCTCAACATCCCTTAAGTTCTCGAGATTACCGGCATAAGTGAGACTATCCAGGTTAATGATCCTGTAATCCGGATGATTGTTTAGCATGAACCTGACCAGGTGCGATCCGATAAACCCGGCTCCGCCGGTAATAAAAATAGTCTTCATATCAATTCAATGTTTGTTTTTTATTTGCAAGGCCTTCTCCCATTTCCAGGCTGAGTGCATCATCTCATCAAGGTCTCTTTCTGCCTTCCAGCCCAATTCCCTGTTGGCGAGTCCGGTGTCGGCCCAGACTTTTTCAATATCACCTGCACGCCTGCCGCTGATCTCATAATTCAACGTTTCTCCTGAAACTTTTTCAAATGAACGGATCACTTCCAGAACGGTGAAACCATTCCCTGTCCCAAGATTAAAGACTTCCCATGGATCTTTCTGTTTATTTTCAAGCAAGCGTTTGAGTGCAATTACATGAGCCTGTGCAAGATCAACAACATGGATGTAGTCACGAATAGGTGTACCGTCTTTTGTTTCGTAATCATTTCCGAATACCATCAACTTTTCACGCTGGCCGATAGCTGTTTGTGTAATAAATGGAACCAGGTTGTCGGGAATCCCGAGTGGCAGTTCACCAATAATGGCCGAAGGATGTGCCCCGATTGGGTTAAAATACCTGAGCGCAATACATTGAAGGCTGGATGCATCGACTTCATCTTTTAAGATGTCTTCTGCGATCTTTTTGGTATTTCCATATGGCGATTCGGCATCTTTACGCGGGCTGTTCTCATTCACCGGCAAAATATTGGGCTGGCCGTAAACGGTGCAGGAAGAAGAAAAGACAAAAGGATTCACCCCGTGTTTTTTCATAGAATTTAAAAGGTTGATCAGGCTGAAAACATTATTTCTGTAATATTCCAGTGGACGCTTAACAGAATCTCCCACTGCCTTTAAGGCTGCAAAATGGATCACGGCAGCAAGGTCACTGTGTTTTTCGAAAATGCTTTCTGTCTGAGAGGGATCACTCAGGTCGACTTCTTCAAAATCCGGCACCACAGCGGTAATTTCACCGATAGATTCAATAACAGCCTTTTCAGAGTTGATCAGGTTGTCTGCCACAACTACGTCGTATCCTGCCTGCTGAAGTTCAACTACAGTATGTGAACCAATGTAACCTGCACCTCCTGTAACCAGAATCTTCATCTTGATTTTTTTTGCAAGTTACGAAAAAAGGTTTTAGGTTTTGGGTTTTGGGTGTTGAGTTAGTTTTAGGTGATAAGTGTTAGATGAAAATCTTAACTCTTGTCTCACAACTCTTAATTACCAATCTTCAATAATCATTAGGATATCATCATTCACACAAGCACGTACCTCGTACCACGAACCAATTATTGCTCCAGAAACTCTATAACCGATGAAGTAATATATTCCAACTGCTTTTCATCGAGTTCTGTACTCATCGGCAAAGAAATGACTCTTTCGGAGAGCATCTCCGTGACAGGGAAATCCCCTTCCTTGTACCTGGGGTCGAGATATGCTTTTTGCATATGCAGTGGTACCGGATAGTAGATCATGGCCGGAACATTTTTGCTCATCAGGTATTGTTGAAGCGCGGCCCTGTCTATGTCTTTTGTCACCAGGGTATACTGGTGGAAAACATGGGTGGAGTTTTCCCACCTGGTGGGAGTTTGGAGCTTCGGGTGATTCTTAAAGGCATTATCGTAATGGTCGGCTGCCCTTCTTCTTTCTTTAGCATAGTCGTCGAGGTATTGCAATTTTACTTTCAGCACTGCAGCCTGGATACTGTCAAGCCTTGAGTTTACTCCAATCATATCGTGATAATAGCGCACTTTCATGCCATGGTTTACCACCGCCCTCATTTCATCCGCCAGCTTGTCGTTGTTGGTGAAGATTGCCCCGCCATCACCGAAACATCCGAGGTTTTTGGATGGAAAGAATGAGGTGCAGCCAACATTTGAGATCGTACCGGCTTTTTTACGGCTGCCATCTTTGAAAATATAGTCAGCACCAATTGCCTGACAGGCATCTTCAATAATGAAAAGATCATGCTTATCGGCAATTTCCTGCAAAGCCTCCATATCGGCACACTGTCCGAAAAGATGAACCGGCACAATGGCCCTGGTTTTAGCCGTGATGGCTTTTTCAACGGCCTTGGGGTCAATATTAAAGGTGTCGGGTTCAACATCCACAAGAACAGGTGTGAGCTCGAGCAGTGCGATCACTTCGGCAGTGGCAATAAAAGTGAATGAGGTGGTGATGACCTCATCACCGGGCTTAAGTCCGAGTGCCATCATGGAAACCTGCAGAGCATCGGTGCCATTGGCGCAGGGGATCACATGTTTCACACCCAGGTAATATTCCAGGTCTGCCTGGAAAGTCTTAACAGCAGGGCCATTGATAAAGGCACATGAATCGATTACTTCCTGTATGCCCTTGTCAACTTCACTTTTGATCTTTTCATATTGACTTTTCAGGTCAACCATCTGGATCTTTTTCATTATTTTAAATGTTTTTGGTTAGCTAAAAATCACACATTATGCGGATGCAAATTTATATATATTATTAAGGGAGAAAAGGAAGATTTATTATAAATAAGTTTTGGGTTACTGGTTACTTGTTACTGGTTACTGGTTGCTGGTTGCTGGTTTGACAGTACCCGGAACCCGGTACCCGGTACCTTCATCATATCACAAACCAAAACAAATAAGCATGTATGATATACGCAATTGCTCTTTTTTTCGTTAATTTGTTGCGCCATGAGAAAACTGATACGTTCAATAATTTTTATTGCCTTCTTTTCCCCTGTCATGCTTTCATATGGCCAGGTGAACGTAAGGGATTCCATTATCTTTACCCCGCTGGTTTATGCAACATATGGTTTTCACGGCCTCGGTGGGGATATTGCTGAGATGTATGGTCCTTCCTCAACCTTAGGGGCTGGACTTGGGATTAAAACAAGGTCTAATTTCTATTTCGGACTGGAGTATAATTACCTGTTCGGAGGGAAGGTGAAAAAAGGAGATGAGATTATCGCTGAAATCCTGACCCACGACGGACAGATCATTGGCCAGGGCGGCGAATATGCCATCTTTCAGTATATGCAGCAGGGGCATATGATATGGGGACAGATAGGGAAGATCTTTCCTGTTTTTTCTCCCAATCCGAATTCCGGCATTCTGATAAAACTTGGTGTTGGATTTGTACAGCACAGAATGAATGTGAGTGTGCAGGAAAATTCGGCCCTGCAACTGAAAGACGATTATAAATTAGGTTATGACCGGCTTACGAACGGCATTGGACTGAATCAGTTCATTGGCTATGTGTTTTTAGGTGATTCGAGGATATGGAACTTTTATGCCGGTTTCGACTTCTCTCAGGCATGGACAAAAAACAGGAGGGAAATGAACTTCGATACGCGTGCGAAGGATGATACACAACACTTCGACTTGTTTTACGGCTTCAAGATCGGCTGGGTTATCCCGTTATACAGGCGTGCCCCTTCCGGTTATTATATAAATTAGCATCAGTATTTGAGTGATGTCTTTCCTTTATAATATCAGTATCGCATTTTATACGTTGATGATTCGTATTGCATCCCTTTTCAATGGAAAGGCCAGGGAATGGGTTAAGGGGCGCAAGGATTGGAAAAAAGAACTTTCGGCTGCCTTTGGAAAAGATGATAAAATAGCCTGGTTTCACGCTGCTTCATTGGGTGAATTCGAACAGGGCAGGCCGGTCATTGAGGCCTTCCGAAGGGATTACCCTGAATTCAAAATACTGCTTACTTTTTTTTCGCCTTCGGGATACCTTCAGAGAAAAGATTATAAGGGTGCCGACAAAGTCATGTACCTCCCGCCTGATTGTGCGCACAATACAAGGTATTTCGTTAAATCCCTGCGGCCGGTGATCGCAGTTTTCATTAAGTATGAGTTCTGGTATAACTACCTTTCTGCACTGAAGAAGCAGGATGTTCCTGTCTTTTTTATCTCGGCCATATTCAGGAAAGATCAGCCTTTTTTCAAATGGTATGGCTCCTGGTTTCGCAAACATCTGCAGGACATCGCACATTTTTTTGTGCAGGATGAGCCTTCTGCCGCGATGCTTGGATCCATTGGAATATCCAGGGTGACCGTCAGCGGAGACACCCGTTTCGACCGGGTGGCCGATATCCTTGACAGCAAATACGAGAATCGGGATATTGAAAACTTTTGCAGAGGACACAAGGTGCTGCTTGCTGGTAGCACCTGGCCTCCGGATGAGGAATTGCTTGCTACGGTCAGGGAAAGCTTTCCCGCCCTTAAGATGATCATTGCACCTCACGAAGTGAAAGAAGAGCGGATCACACAGCTGACAGAAACCCTGAAAACAGACGTGGCAAGATATACCAAAGACACAGCTGAGGAATGGCCTGAAAAACAGCTTCTCATCATTGATACGATTGGTGTTTTATCCTCTGTGTACAGATATGCTGACATCGCCTATATCGGAGGGGCTTTCGGGACAGGGCTTCACAACATACAGGAACCTGCAGTAAACGGAATACCGGTGATCTTCGGCCCCGGATATCATAAGTTCAAAGAGGCAGTAGACCTGGTCCGTCTTGGGGGTGCTTTTTCAGTGAGTAATGAAAATGAATTACAGGAATGCCTTGAAAAATTGCTCAATGATCATGAGGCGTACAAATCGGCATGCGATATAAGCAGGAGGTATATGCTTGAAAATACCGGGGCTACCGAGAAGATCGTGAGAGGACTGAAGCCTTATCTTCAGGGCTGATAGTGGTATTGATCTTTTGAGAGTGTTGACCTTTCAATCATGTCTGAAATCCTAATGTTGTTTTGGTGCGGTAGGGAAACCGACCTCAAAGGTTCAAGGATCTGTGAGGTCCTATTTACTGGACACCAAATAGTATCCTACCAATTCCCTTTTGTTTACATCTAAATTACTCGCCCACATAGCAGATTGTTTTATGAGACCTACATTTTTAGCATAATAATTATGCCCTTGATGTTCAATCTGAAAATAATCTTCTTCTCTAAAAAATGATGTACGCATATCCATACAATTAAACAATCCGGCTTCAACCATTATTTCCTTATTTTGGGATATCAGTTTATCATACCAATAGAATACGGTATCACCATAAAAGTCATTGACTATCTGTTCGTTGAAAATTTGAAGTGAATCGGTGTGCGTAAACAAAACTCTTCCGTTGTGATCGACTAAATAATCTCCAGAATCCCGTATAAAGATTGGATCTATGAATAGATGGTAATTCCCTTCAAGTTTATAATATGTCTTACCATAAATAACTGTATCCTTGGTTATTCTGCTTGTATCAATTGATTTGGAAGTACAATTAACTTCACCGGAATCACAACCAAAAGTTTCATAAATCCAGTAATTGCCAATACTAAGCGGCATGTAATCCAGCACCGAGTCTTTTGATGGGTCAGCTGTGACTGCTTCATCCTTCTTACAGGCATAACAGGCAATTACAAGGAAAATTGCCATAATAACGAAACATTTCATCTTATTGGGTTTTTGGTTAAAACATTAATTAGAAACTTATCTTCTTTTGATATTTGGTTTTCTCATAATCATGAATTCTTAATATTAGACTTTCTGGGATTAATAATGGCGTCCAAGTAGATTGGATTTTTTTTGTATTTTGTTTTTTGTATTTTGAATTTTACCTAATCTCCTTGTGCTTTCTATTAAACTCTATTTCAGCTTCTTTAATATTGTCAATAAGATCTTCCCGGTAAGTTCTGAATTTTCGTTTCGACATCCTTTTTAGTTTATGATCGGATATGGAACCGTTCATCCTCAGCAATAGTTTTTTGTCTTTATCTAAAGTAATAATACCTTCCTGTGTTTCCTGAAGGCGCTTCTTCTTGGATCGTAAAAACAGGTCTGTCAGGCTGATCTCAAGGCCCAGGTCCAATTCTTTCTTATCCAGGTCCACTTCGCCAAATACCTCCAGGTTGGCAATGTTATCGTTCATAAGGACATCTTTGAAATACATCTTATTTTGGAACATAAAGACATCAATATCAAGCTCACTGACGATCATGTTATCTTTTGCCTTATGCCCGACAAAAAATAATGTTTTTTCAATGGGCCCGACACTATCAAATTCTGCATTGTGAACGTTAAAATTTACCGACCACAGATTTTTATCTTTAAGCAGTTTAAGATTTTCATTAAGTCCAAAGTAATAATCTGAAGTCCATGAAATTTTACCGGAAGAATTCTCCGCTGTAAAAACATCCTGATTAAAATTATCAAATGAGGTAAAGAATTCTGGAATATCGATGCTATCGACTTTTGAGTAAAGGTATCCCGGAAATGATTTGGGCTGATTATGATCCATATACCCATGAACTTTAACACTTCCTCCGGCAAACGTAAAATTCAATTTTTCCAGCATTATTTGCTTACTGTCATAATCACCAATTAAATTCAGTTCTTCTACAGCGGCATTTTTATAAGATATATATCCGGCTTTTGTGATTACTTTCAGCCTGAGGTTATCGGGCCAATCAACCTGATCTTGTATTGATGTCTCTTGCTCCTCCTTTTTTCTCGGATCAGGAATGCCAAAAGCTTCCAGGGACAGATAATCATCAACATCCAGGCTGTCTATTGAGAGATCAATAGTGCCAGAATAATTGATTTGATCATTTTGATAATCTGAAATCAATAAATCCATTTTGATGTTGCCAAAAGGCAAATTGGTAAAAAGATCATCTATTTCAATTTCTTGTTCAGTGGTATGGATATGTGTACGGAAATTTGAAATTGTTGCATCATAGTATATTATTTCAGTGGCCGTGAGATCAACATTGATGTCAAATTCCCGGGGGAAATTCAAATTTCCACCGGATTTATCTGTAGTATCTGCGGGATCAAACATATTCAGCAAGCTTTCAATGTTGCATCGTGTAAAATGCAGACCGGCATTGATCCGGACTCCGGACAAGCCGCTGCTGTTATATGCCAGGCGGCCTGTTATATCGGTTTTTCCTGTGATTGCTTCAGCTTTTCCTTCATGAAAATCAAAATTCATTGAGCTCACATTCAATATATTTTCCTCCAGGCTGCCATTTAATTCAATATTTTCGATCATTCCAATTTGAGTGATCAATCGTTTGCCATTTACTCCAAATTCAATATTCACAGTCGCAAAAGAAGAAAGAGAGAAATTGGCAGAACCTTTATCCTGCTTGCTGTCAAAATTTAATTTCCTTAGATTGAGCTCATCAAAATTAAGGGTAAATCGTCCTGCCAGGTTTTCATTTTTCTTCAATAAATATTGATCCAGGTTATCAAAGAAACCGTGGAAATGAAAAGCTGATTCGTTGAAAGCTCCCACAAGCGTGGCCACTTCAAGGATTTGATTGTTCAGTAATACAGATCCTTTGATTATCTCAACCGTAAAGCCATTATCCTTTAAAATTAATTCCAGATTTTTTACGTTAATCGTACCGCTGGCCTGCTGTTTTCCTTCCAGATGCAGCTTTTTCAGTTCACTGATTTTCCCGTTAATATTCAGATCAAGGTCTATTTCTCCTGCCAGGCTATAGTTTTTATTCTCTTTGATCAGATGGCCCATATCAAGCTTTGCGAGGAAATGTGCATCGATCACAGGGTCGTTTAAATTGTTTAATTTGAAGCGGGCATTCACAAAACTTTCCTGTACTCTGGCAAGAAGAGTGTCGATCACCAATTCGGCCGTTTCAGGTGAATGGCCTTCACCATTATTGTAATTTCCTTTGATCAGGCCTAAGTTCAATGGAAATGCTAATGCTTCTCCAGTAAATTCTGCATTGTTGATCTGGAAAGCGAGTTCAGAATAAGGATGTAGAAATGGATTTACAAAGCCAAGTTGATTATATGACAATTTAAGTTGGGCATCGGGGTTCACCTGTTTTAGATCCAGTCCGGTATGAAATTCAAACAGGTCCAGAAAAGTATTTAAATTATTTTCTCCGGAAATGTGAATTTCAACAATCTGTCCGTCTTCATGGGGCTTCATGGTGAAGCGAGGTGTTATTTTGAGGCTGTGGGCTAAAATATACCCCTGTGAAAGTTCTTTGAAGCCATTGAAGCGGTTGATTTTAAAAACCAGATCTTTTGCTGTTACCGGCTGGCCGGAAAACAAAACTGTATTGTTTGAAATCAGGGAATCGAGCTTTCCTGTCAGCGTGCCGGTAAAAATTAAAAGAGAATCATTTTCTGAAAGATTAAAGTCGGCCTGATCTAACTCCAGATACATCCGGTTTCCTTTGATCTTGTTTCCGAAATATATTTTGCTGTTTTTAATGTGGATATCGTTCGACTCAACAAGCCATCCTTTATGTGGCTTGTCGGAAGTATTGTTTTTATTGCCCAAGATATGGGGCTTATTTCCCAGGCTGTCGATTTCGGAAAACAAAACAACACCATCAACAAGCAATTTTTCAATTTCCACTGTTTTGTTCCATAGTGCTCTCAGGTTCATTAGGATGTCGAGTTTCGCGATGTATAGTACCTCCACA
>JABMQZ010000206.1 GCA_013202965.1 Bacteroidota bacterium
GGCCACAACAACCTCCAAAGAAACCATGCTTGAATCCTTCAAGGATTATTCCTTTGGGATCAACATAAAGGCATTCCTTTTCAAATCCTTCCAGCACCCTTTGAATGCCATGATCAGAGGTGATGAAATGATGGTCGTTGATGGGGATCAGATTGCAGCGGGTATACCCCTGATCCACATGTATGAGATCGGCATCTTCCCCCATGGCTGTGATCGCAGCATCGGTATGTCGGAAATTGTGAATCAGGTGGCTGCCGGTGGAAACAGCATTGTATGTAGCGGAAGCAGGGTACTTCTTCCCAACTGCCTGTTCTCCCACGACAAATTCAAGCCCGTTTCTGCTGAGTATTTCCTTGTATGCCTCCGGAAGATTTGGGGCAATAAGCAATTTGCCGTTTATCTGGTGAAAGAAAATATCGGGATGGCCGGAGATGGCTTCATAAGTAATTCCCGAAGTTTGCAGTTCAAGGAGTTCCCCGTAATGGGAAAGGAGCTTTTTAGCATCCTGCGGTATCTTTTTGTCAACGATAATCAGCATAATATTCT
Source organism: Bacteroidota bacterium (assembly GCA_013202965.1). Taxonomy (GTDB): domain Bacteria; phylum Bacteroidota; class Bacteroidia; order Bacteroidales; family B18-G4; genus B18-G4. The sequence continues at coordinate 547 of JABMQZ010000206.1, forward strand.
CTTGCTTTTAAATTTTCATCCTGGCGAAAAACCACGGTAGTATAAAACTTTAAAAGTGATTTTTTATTTTTTGCCCCGTAGCCTATTGCAAAATTAAATTGTACGGGGGATATAAAAAGCTCCAGCGTTTCATAGTCAGAATCCTTCATAAGAGGAGCAAGATGTTCCGACCATATCTCTGTCATAACCAGCTCCCTGAAAGCTTCATGAAAAGGGCCTGCTACCAAGTCCTCACCACTGAGCAAACCCTCTGAGGGGTGCAGTCCCATGCGGATCACCCTGAGTCCTGCTGTTTCAAAAACCTTAAATACTTCCGCGGAGCGATGTACTGCTTCCTTCATCTCCAGCGGGATGTATTTCCCTTCTTCATAAAGTTTTGCCAGGGCCGTCCCCCTGATGACCAGGGTGGGATATATCCGGATATCCTCCGCTTCCAGTTTTACAAACTCATGCGCGGTATGCAGATCATGCGCAGGCTTATCGCCCGGCAGGCCAATCATCATCTGCAGGCCCAGACGGATGCCGGAATTTTTTATCAGTCCCGCAGCACTAATCGTATCTTCAACAGTGTGGCCTCTTCTGCTTTTTAGCAATACCTCATCCACCATGGACTGTGCTCCCAGTTCAATGATGCTTACCTTATATTTTTTTAGCAGTTTAATGATCTGTTCATTGATATAATCCGGGCGGGTTGACAGGCGGATGCCCTGTATTTCACCTGATTTCAGGTATTCGCCGGCCGCATCAAGATATTTTTCCTGTTCTTCCACGGCTATGCCGGTGAAGTTCCCTCCAAAGAAGCCAAGCTCTACAATTTTTCTTCTTTTCGGAAATGTGGCCAGGTATTTTTCGATAATTTCTTTTACCTCCCCGGCTTCCGGCAATGTACTTTGCCCCGTGATCTTATGCTGGTCACAGTAAATGCAGCGGAACGGGCATGCCAGTTCCGGGATGAAGATGGGGATGGTATAGTGTTTTGTTTTCAAGCTTATGTTTCTTCCTGCGAAGTTAAGTTCAAACTGTGAATTTTGGTCACTTTTAATGATAGATGCTGGATACTGGTTACCCGCCTTCGCTACGCTACGGTCGGGCAGGCTGGTTGCTTGTTGCTGGTGCTGAAAGGGAGGGTTTAGAGATAGTTTTAAATGTTGAATTATGAATTATGGATTATGGATGAACTTCAAATTTCTGATTTCTGGTATCTGATTTCAAAATGTTTAACCTCATGCCTCATACCCCACAGCTAATAATTAAAATAATCCTTTACAAAGCCCTTGATTTTATGTATCTTACAGTACTGTAATTAGTTTTTTGCTAAAAAATTACTCCTACTACTGCACTGACTTTCTTTGTTTGATGCACATAGATTCTTTAAAGTCTTGATACTTTGTACAAATCTCAATACAATAAAAAATGGCCTCTTCAGAAAAACGATTCTACGACATCCACATGCATGTGTTCAACCTGAGCCATGCCGGCCTGATGGCCTTCATCAACAGGTTTTTTCTTAATAATGCCTTGAATTTTAATGATCTGATTGATGGCAAATATTTTAAAATACTACGGTATTACTTTTTCAAAAAAGCTATTCAAAAGCAGAAAACAGGGCATTAAAGCGTGTGAGACGGAAAAGAATAAGCATTTTTATCATTCTCATCCTGGCCTGGGCTTTCTTATGGTTTTACTGTATTCCACAGTACCTGTATTTTAATTTCGCACATATCTGGAACTGCTGTAATATAATCCTGTCGTGGATAATTTATGTATGTGGGTTTGTGTTTTCACCTGTTTTGCTTTACCTCCTTTCTCTACTTGCAAAATGGCCTGTCAAAAAGCTTTTCTGCAAGAAGGAAAAATCGAGGAGCATCCCCCGTACAATTAATGTACTTTCCA
>JABMQZ010000207.1 GCA_013202965.1 Bacteroidota bacterium
GGCTTGGGAACAGCACAGAAATAATAAAAAAGCTAAAATTAATTGGCAATTTAAAACAGATGACGCTCGGATTAAACTAAAACGACTCTATCCGACAATATCGTCTTGACATGACACTAGTTTGTTTTGCTTAATTCTTTCATTTATACTGACCAATTTTGTTACTATACTTTTACGCATCAAAAGTTTTTCAATAGCCCCTGGTATCCTCATGTAATAAGGTGGGTTATTTATTTTATAATAATAGTTGTCTCCTGCTAATCCATAATCTCTTATATCCACGACCTCTTCATTAATCAGTTGATTTTGAAAATCAATTTGTTTTGAATACGTAATTTTTACCAACTTTCTGAGATCATCTAAAAAAGGGATAGCTTTCATTCTATACAATTTTTTTATCTATATAGTTAGAATTCAAAATACTAAGAGCTCCCATATAATTAACTCTGAAACTTATAAAATCTCCAACTTTATATTTTTTTCTGCTATGTCCAAGGCTCATTACGATCATATCAGAGCTTGCACCAACAAATTCAATATTTTTATTTACCGGAAAAATATTGTTCACATCAATATCAAGTAAGCCAAGATCAAGAATAGCACGGTATGAACTCTTGCCAATATCCTTATCATTAAACTCAAGCGAATCACCGGCAACGTTTGTACCAACGTCACCAAATGGTACAATTGGTTTTTCAATTAACTCAATGATCTGAGCATGTAATCTGAATACATCTGATTTCATGCCTTTAATTTGCTTGCCATTTATCAGATTGTTTCCAAAGAATAGAGATTCTCCTATCCTAAAGTGATTGCTGCCTTTTGGTACTAGTTTTTTTAACAATAGTGGAAGTGTAACCGACGAACCTGCTGTTACCCATGGTATCTTTCTGTTGAATGTTGCTTCGATCAGTTGTTTGTATAAGCTGAGCTGAATGAGCTTATCATGTGAGGGCATTACTCCGCTTAGGCAATTTAAGTTAGTACCTAAGCCGATTACTTTAATATTGGGTTGTTTAAATACCTTAGCATAGAATTCTATTAAATCATCTCCCATCACACCTTCGCGAAGATCACCCATCTCAACCATTATAATGATACTATGAGTAACACCCTGTCGTTGAGCTTCTTCAGAGATATGCATTATAGTTTCAGACTCGCTGTTGAAACTAACATCAGCATACTTTACCAGCGATCGTATTGCTTTCTTAGGTGGGGGCTTTATATAAACAGTTTGAACTTCCGGATTGATAGATTTTATGGCTTTGAGGTTGCTGATTCGGGAATCATGTACTTCCTTCACCCCGAGGTCTAGTAACTCCTTTAAGAAAGCCCTGTTGCCACATAACAGCTTTGAAACAATTCCCCATTCTTTACCATAGGATTTAAATAAATTATCAAGGAAATGATAATTGTGTTTTAGTTTTTCAGAATATAGTTCAATGTATGCCATGATATTAATATTATACGACCGACTCTCTGCGGATATTTTCAGGGAGTCTGGCTAATAGTTCATAATTGACTTGGTTGCTTATTTCACTGAATGAGGATACTGAAATCTCTTGACTTCCTTGTTTGCCTATGATGATTACCTCATCACCTAAATGAACATCTGGTATAGAAGTCACATCTGCAATAAGCATATTCATATTGATCATTCCGATAACTGCGACCCTTTGCCGGTTAATCAATACTCTGCCTTTGTTGCTCAAGATTCTACTGTAACCATGTGAATATCCTACAGGAATAATAGCAATCCTTTTTTCTTCTGTTGCGAGGTAGGTGGTTCCATAACTGATAAATTCCCCTTCATCTACCTTTTTAAGTGACATGATCTTACTTTTCCAGGAAATTATCCTGTCGAGTGGGTCATGTTTTTTAATCTTTCCGTTGTAGTATTGTATTAGTGTTTCAACGCTGGGCCAAAAGCCATACTGCATAATTCCAATTCTAACCATTTCCATCCTGGTCCTGGGATAGTTCATGGCCGCTGCTGAACATGCTGTGTGCCTCATTATAGGGTTCAGTCCGAGATTATTAATTTTTTTAAGAGATTTATTGAACTTGCTGATCTGCCGGTTTATTCTAACAAAATTAGCTACGCTCTCTGCACCAGCATAATGAGTGCAGATGCCTTCCAGAATAAAATATTCTTTATTATCCAAGATCTTCATGATTACATAATCTAATTCAGTATCATCTAATCCAGTACGGTTCATCCCGGTTTCGATCTCAAGGTGTATTTTTGACCTTCTTTTTAACTTTTTTGATAAATCAAGTGCCTGATCCAGACGTTCAGGGTCAAAAATCCAGAAACTGACATCATTTTCAATAGCCCATCGCATTTCATCCTTATCCAGCCATCCCATGATCATGACCTCTGGCACAGCAATAGCAGCATCAAAAACTCTCCATGCCTCATCAGCACTAAATACGGAGAAATGATGAACTCCTGATTTTTCCACCATGGGTATGAATTGCTCAATACCATGGCCGTATGCATTGCCTTTAACAACTGATGATAGTTTTATGTCAGGTCCAAATTGTTCCTTGAGGAATTTGATATTATTGTCAAGTGCAGATTGACTTATTTCGATTGTTGATGTTGTGTTCACAGTCTTAAAAATTTAATATCTGTTGACAGATATTCATATATAATTTTACTCCTGTAGTGATCAGTGTATCAGGGAAATCAAAATTTGGATTATGTAAAGCGGGTTGATCAATTCCAGATCCAAGCCCGAACAGAGCTCCAGGGTATTGAGCAGTAAAATGACCAAAATCTTCCGACCATTTAAAAGGTTCATTAATGTATATTAATGGAAGATCTTCTTTAATAGCAGATTTTTCAATAATCCGGGAACATTCTGGATCATTTACAGTAGAAGGAAACACTTCTTCGTATTTAATGATATAAGTGAGGTTTTCTCTAATACAAATGGTTTTGATCAATCCCTCCAGTTCCTGCTTCAACATTTCCATATCTGTGTCCTCAAAACTCCTAAGGGTTAAATGGATAACTCCTTCTCCAGGAGTAGTCCCATAAGCAATATTCCCCAGCCTTACATGTATGGGTGTGATTAAGTTATAATCTCTGAAATAATTTTTGATTTTTAAAATATCCTGGAATGCAATGATCATCTGTGCCATACCAAAACCAGGATTGTTCCCTTTTTCGGGTTCGGCAGCATGTGAAGACTTCCCTGTGATCTGAACGCGCATTCCAGTGGAGGCGGCAGCAAAATTACCTTTCGACAAAACTACCTTATGTAGCGAATACCCCGGAAGGTTATGAATAGCGAAAATATAATCCGGTTCGAAATCTTTGAATAATGGATCATTTAATACTCTTTCTGCACCTTTACCGTCTTCTTCACTTGGCTGGAACAACAACACGACGCTGCCATTTTGTGGCCGATATTCACTTAACAAATATGCCAGGCCCACCAACATAACCATATGGCCATCATGACCACATAAATGTCCGGCATTTAAAATAATTGATTTGTGTGCGATTTCATTCTTCTCCGCAATAGGTAAAGCATCCAGTTCACATCTGAACATAAGTGTGGGACCTGGCTCCTTTCCTTTGAATTCAGCAATTAAGCCATTTCCTCCCACATCATACGCAATACGGTTAGGTTTGAGTTTTCTTAAGAAACTAGTGATTCTTATTGAAGTTTTTATTTCGTTATTAGATAATTCGGGATGCTGGTGCAATATTTTCCTAAGATCAACAAGTTGTTTAAGTATTGTATTATTAATCATATTATTAATCATATTATCTAGCTTTTACTTATCCCTTTTGAGTCTCATTTCAAGATACTTATTATCGAAACCAAATTTTGCATAAAGATATTTAGCCGGATTATCAGGTTCGACATGCAAAGCAATGTCTCCTTTTGTATATAAAAGGGACTCTTGCATTAGTCTTTTTCCAAGGCCTTTACCACGATGGTTGTGATGTACTGCAATATAGACGAGGATATTTTCAGGTATATATCCCTTCATACCAGTTTTATTCATGATTACCACCCCTAAAATATTATCTTCTTCTTCCGCAGTTAAAATAAATCCACCTGCTAAAGGATACGAGATCATGGCATAATCTATGGCATTAGCAATATCTTTTTCCGGGTCACCATACTCATCAAGGTGAGTGGCTAAAAACTTAACGATCCTTTGTTTCTCAATAGTGGTAAGATTATCAAGTGAACTATAATATTTGAATTTCATATTTCTTTATTTTTTCGTTGATTAGTATAATGAATGATTAGATAAACTATTATTGCGGAAGTAATTCCAAAGACATTTGATGCAAAGCCATAAGGTAAGTCTGACTCAATTGTAGTCAGAATAATAGTAATAGTACCCCCGACTATCATTGCACTGAGGGCGGCAGTAGTATTTGGTTTTTTATATATCAGCAATGCAAGTACCGGAATTAGCAGGCCAGAAACCATAATGGAATATGAATAGAGCATTAACTGCAACACTTCAGTCATTTGTAATGCAATTCCCAGTGCTATAATGCCAATAAAAAGTGTGAGCAGTTTTGAATACAGCAGCACCCGCTTTTGAGAAAGTCCTCCGGGGATGACTTTTTCAATGATGTCTGTTAATATATTACCTGATGCGGCAATCAAGCAGCTATCTGCCGTTGATAGGATTGCTGAGAAGTATGCAGAAAGTAATAGCCCCATTAGTCCAAAGGGGAGTATATATCGAAGGAGCAATGGTAGCCCCATTTCTGGGTCTACATCGTTGCCCGGTACGAAGCCAATATCATGGAACATACCATTTTCAAATGCCACGCGGGCAAACAATCCCAGTATGACACCCATAAATGCCATGATTGGCCATTCAAAGAAACCTGCTATATACCATGCTTTTTTTGCGTGTTTAACTGATTTTGAAGCATAAATACGCTGATAAAGTGTCATCCCAACAAACCAGACAGGAAGAATGGTAACCATCCAGTTTATTAATGTAATCCATGAAACGTTAGTTAAGCTTAGCATATCATTACTTAATGTTTGAGAAAGGGCTTCGTAGCCGCCGGTCTTGACATATGCAACCGGAATCCCAATAAAGATCAAACCTGCAAGCAGGATGATCCATTGTAAAGTATCGGTATAAATCACGGCTTTAAGCCCACCAAGCACAGTATAAGCAATCGCAACAGCTCCCATAAGGATGAGTGCGTACTGGAGATTAAGACCTTCAAAAGTAGCGGAGGCCAGCTTTGCGCCGGCCAAGAGCTGGGAGCTTGTAAAACCAAGATATCCGATTGCAGATATGATCCCGGCTACAATTGCTACTTTTGAACTATAATATGTCTCAAATATTTGTGGAAACGTGTAGAGATTTTTCTTATTTGAAAGGATCTTGATCTTTGGTATCAAGAAAACAGCACTTAGCCAGGCGCCTAGTAATCCTGTAAATAACATCCAGGAACCGGATAAACCAACAGTAAACCCCAACCCTCCAAGACCGATTGAAAAACCACCACCAACATCCGTGGCCACCACAGAAAATCCAATATGCCAACTTCCCATCTTGCGTCCACCCACATAAAAATCATCAATATTTTTATTACGGATATGAAAAAATATCCCTATTCCCAGCATGCTAAAAATATATACAAGGAAGATAGTAAGGTCGAGTGGATGCATAATTACCTTAGTGAAATACTAATATTGATGTTTTAAAAATGATCTGCTACATCAATTTAATGTCCTTGAAATTGAAGGATGCCAATATTCTCAAGATTATGAGTATTGATTAATGAATTTATTTGCTCAAATTGTTCTACAGGAACAATTAAATATAATTTTCCCTCTTTAGATGCTGCATATCGGCTCAGAACTCTCCATTTTTTAAGACAGCTATCCTTTTCTTCTTTAGGAATTTCATATGAAATAAGCTCAAATATGCAGAGTGATCCATTATGTGTAGCTGTCATATCAGGCTGATATATTTTATTGGTTCGTTCCTCTACAATCTTTTTTGGCCTCTCCAAATTTGGCAAATCAACTTGAAAGTTCTCAAAATCCCTTTGTTTAAGGTATTTATAAACTTCCAGCAATAATTGCTGACTTCGATTTTTGTTCATAACTATTTAACATTAGTTTCTATGCGAACAAAATTAGCATTTTGCTTTTACAACAGCAAACTTATCAAGAGTTTATTTCAAATTCTAATACAAAGATTTGAGAATTAATCCTTAGAATCGTTAGGTTTAAGCGAAATAGGATCTTCAATCGTAATAATTGGAGAAGCTGAGATTTCCTCTATTTCCAAACATTCAACAAGAATTATTAAGGAACTTTTAATCTGCTCAATTTGAGGATAGGGTAACTTTTCAAGTTTCTTGGATAGTCGTTTATGCAAGAACTGAGGAGAGGCTTCTAATAATTTTGCTCCATTTGATGTAAGTGAAATAAATACCGTTCTCTTATCTTTAGGGTTTGGTAATCTTGCAACAAGCCCCTTACTTTCAAGTCTGTCAACAATACCAGACATTGTGCTTGGATTTAGGTTTAGATAGCGTGCAATATTGACTTGGGTTGACCTGAAGTCTTCCAAATTACCCAAATAATCAAGACACATTAATTGTGGAATACTCACCCCTTGTTCCTTCTGAATTTTCTTTGATTCAAGATTGAGCGATCTGAGAATTTTTCGGATGTTTATTAGAATTTCGGTGTATTCCATGTGTCATATCTTTATATTCCGGATAAATATAACTAAAAACCCAGCTGAAGTTAATGTTTTCTGATTTGATTTAGTAAATTTGCAGCTTTAACAAACTGGATGGAACTCCTTTTCAATAGATTATTCCTTAAACATAACCCGGATTGCACCGCTGAAGGTTCCTATAGAATAAAGGATTTTATTGATCAACCTGATACAACGGTAAATGGTGAGAAATGGATTTCCCTTGTCCATACACAGGAATACATAAACCTGATCCAAAAAGCCTGTAAAGAAAAGAGATACCTTGCAGAAGTCCAGTTATCAAATGATAGTTATGAGGCGGCATGTCTTGCTGTCGGACTAGCTGTAAAGGCATCGGAAACTGAAGGTTTTGCTATTGTACGCCCCCCCGGACATCATGCAAGCAGGGATAAAACACATGGCCTTTGTTTATTTAACAATATTGCCATTGCCTCACAAAAACTTGTCAATGAAGGGAAGCGGGTATTTATCCTGGATATAGATGGACACCATGGGGATGGCACGCAAAATATATTCTATAGCTCTAACAAAGTACTGTTTGCATCAATTCATCAGATTAACACATTTCCGTACAGCGGGGCAGTCATTGAAACAGGTACGGGAGAAGGTGTTGGTTACACTTTAAATTTACCTTTGTATTCGGGGAATGGAGATAAAGAGTTTCTTAAGAAGCTTAACAAGATAATACCAGTAGCACTAGGCTTTAAACCTGACATCATCGGTATTTCAGTAGGTTTTGATGGATACTATCAGGATGATATCCTGGAACTAAATTACACTGACAGACTTTATTATGAAGCAGCTTTTCAACTGAAGAGAGCTTTTAGAAAAAAAAAGCTGTTTGCTATTCTTGAAGGAGGTTATCATAGAAATATTCGATGTCTGGCAGATTCATTTATTGAAGGAATCAACAATGGTAGTAAACCTCCTCCCTTAGTAATTAGCGAAGATATTTCGTTTGGATAGTTATTGATTATATCCTTTTTTCAATACTGAATGATTTTCCCTTTTATCCACAGGATAATTATACTCAACCGAATGGTTTCATTTTCTCACCCCTTTAAATATGTTGATTAACCACAAACTTCCGCATGGGTCTCATAATCTTTGCATGATAGACTTACCATCAAAAGCTAATCGTGTCACATCCCACCTTTGTATATATTAGATGCAATTTGATCTATTTTAATTTTTGTTGACTTTAATTAATATCAACAAATAATTGTATGTAATTTATTCGAAATGAGCATTTATACATTCTTAAATCCGCCCTGTCCTTTTATTAGGGGGTTTATAAATATTCCTTTGCATAAAACAAATAAGCAATGGAAGCTATTAAACTCTCAACCGTTCTCGCTCAGCTCGATGAAAAGGTACTGCCTGATGGATCGCAAAAGACCTTTTCTATCAAATTCATTAAGAAAAACGGAGAGTTAGTCTATTATCCCCGATGTGTTTCTTGCGGCCTTAATATGAATCTCAAAGCAAATGCTATGAGAGGCGTAAGGCTCGTTGACCGGAACTTTGATCCTTTGGATCACCATACACCGGTATATATCTGGTCTATCCTTGAATTCAATGGTAATCCTGTAATTCTCAAATAATGGAAATAATAACAAATAAACATGGGATTCCACTGTTGGGCTTCTCGCATAACGCCTTCGTATCTACCATTGGTTCCCCTTCTTCTTCAGCAGCAACACCGCCAAATGAAGATGCTGAAACATTCGATAAAAATAAAATATATCCCTGGGGGGTGGGAAACAATTTCCCTTCTGATGCTGAAGAAACAATCCGTAAATCCGCAGTACTCAATTCAGGTCTGAAATATAAGCTTCAGTCCATATTAGGGCAGGGTATTTTCCCTGCCAACGTAACCGGATATAAAGATAATGGTGAGGAGATCCTTGAAGTTATTGAAGATAAAGACCTTCAAAAACTTCTTCGGGGCCGGATGATCCGCCGTTACCTCACTCTCGGTATCCGTGATACCCTTAAATTCGGTAATGCCTTCCCTGAGTTTATCTTTAATGAAGATGGAACACAGATCACCGGCATTAACATTATCAATGCCAAGCATTGTAGGTGGGGTGAAATGGAAAAGGGAGTGATCAAACATCTATTCGTTTATGGTAATTGGAAGGACGGAGTACCTTCAAAGAAAGGCACCTATAAAAAGATCCGTGTACTCGATATATTTGATCCACTTGCCGACCTTCAGAGATTGAAGGAAGCAAAGAAATTAAAGGGGATCTCCGTCATTTATCCCTTACGTGATGAATTCTCCAACAATGACTACTATCCTTTGCCGGATTGGTATTCAGCTAAAGAAGCCGGATGGATTGATATATCTCAAAAGGTTCCTGCCTTCCTGAAAAAGATCTATGAAAATCAGATCGCTTGGAAATGGCATAAGGCATAAGGCTTGTGAAATCAGATACCAGAAATCCCGCCTTCACTTCGTTACGGACGGGCAGGCAGAAATCAGAAATCAGAAATCAGAGGCTTACGCAATACCCAATTCTTCACTCTAACC
>JABMQZ010000208.1 GCA_013202965.1 Bacteroidota bacterium
AAATCCGATTCAATCCCGCAATGGCTTTATCATAGTTCACCTCAATTTCAAGAACCTTATTATAAAGCTCACGTGCCTGCTCATACTCACCTGATAACTCATAACAATAAGCCTGATTATAGATGGCCTCATAGTATTGCGGATTCAGTTCCGCCGCTTTGGCAAAATATGTGATAGCCTGCTCAACATCTCCACGCAGGACAAGGTGAACATATCCAAGATTGTAGTGGCCGTGAACATTTAGCGGATCAATAAGCAAAAGCTTATTATAAGTGGCTATGGCAAGGTCTGCATTTTCGGTTTGCTGGTAAAACATTGCCAGGGCATAGAGTGCTTCGAGGCTGTTCGGGTCTATATTCAGGGCATTGTTAAAATAATCAATTGCCAGTTCATTATTGGCAACACTGTATATCAGGCCAAGCTGGATATAGGCATCATAATGATTCTGATCCCTGTTCACTACTTCCAGATAGCTTTTAATGGCATTATTGGTATCCCCTGCCTCTGCAAAAGTGTAAGCTCTTATAAAATAAGGTAAAGGATTTCGTTTATCCAGGGCTATGGCCTGATTCGCATTTTCGATAGCCTCCTTATAATTTTTAAGGATCAGGTTCAGTTCGGCAAGCTTTAAGAACGATTCGGAATTTTCGGGATCAAGAACAAGAACCCTTTTTATAGATTCCATACAATTTTCAAGCAAACCCATGCTCATGTATATATCGGAAAGAGTGAGTATATATCCGGAATTCCCGGGATCAAGCTGTATGGCCATGTTCACATCCCGCAATGCCAGGTTCTCATTTTGCCGGGCAAGATAGATCAGGGCCCTTTCCTGGTACAAGGCAGCATTGGTGGAGTCCTGCATAATACTGGCCGTCAGCCGGTCCAGGTCTGATAAGGTGGTATCGGAAGCCTGTATATTGTTGTCCTGAGGACTGCTTATCCGATCACATGAAAATATGATAAAAGCAAGCAGTACCATGAAGTACAAAACGGAATTCTTCATTGATGGTTTATTTAATAAAGATCTTTAGGTCTTTTCAGACAAAGCAGCCCTTATTTTATTTTCAAGCTCCTCGGCCAGCTCCGGATTGTCGAGCAGTAAACTTTTTACAGCATCTCGTCCCTGCCCCAGCTTGGTCTCGCCATAGCTGAACCAGGAACCACTTTTCTTAATGATATTGAAGTCCACTCCAAGATCGATAATTTCACCATATTTAGATATGCCTTCACCAAAAATAATGTCGAACTCTGCTTTACGGAAGGGCGGGGCAACCTTATTTTTTACGATCTTAACACGTGCCCTGTTGCCGGTAATACTTTCACCTTCCTTGATCTGGTTCATCCTTCTTATGTCGATCCTGACTGATGCGTAGAATTTTAGTGCATTTCCACCTGTTGTGGTTTCGGGATTACCGAACATCACACCGATCTTTTCCCTCATCTGGTTGATAAATATACAGCATGTATTGGTTTTGCTGATTGTGGCTGTTAACTTTCTTAAGGCCTGCGACATCAACCTTGCATGCAAGCCCATTTTTGAGTCCCCCATCTCCCCTTCGATCTCGCTTCTCGGAGTCAGGGCTGCCACTGAATCTATTACTACGATATCGATGGCTCCCGAACGTATCAGGTTTTCCACAATTTCAAGGGCCTGTTCCCCATTATCAGGCTGTGAAACCAGAAGATTTTCAATGTCGATACCCAGCTTTTCTGCATAGAAGCGGTCAAAAGCATGCTCAGCATCTATAAAGGCTGCAATGCCACCAGCTTTCTGGGCTTCCGCAATGGCATGGAGGGCAAGGGTGGTCTTACCTGAAGATTCCGGTCCGTAAATCTCAGTTACCCTCCCTCTCGGTAATCCACCAATACCAAGGGCGTAGTCAAGGCCAATAGATCCTGTGGAAATAAATCCCACATCTTCAACAGGCTGATCACCAAGCTTCATGATCGAACCCCTGCCATAATTCTTTTCAATATTCCCAATGGTTATCTCAAGGGCTTTCAGCTTTTCCTGCCTTATCTTTTCATTATTCTTATCAGTACTCATACATTCAGAGATTAAATATTTAAATTATTACCTGGCATCAAGGAAGTATCGCAAAGATACTTATTTTGATCAGGCGCTTTCTATATATTAATACGAAATATTCAAAAATGTCCCCACTTAAAGTGAGTTTTTTTTGTAAAATGTACAGATATCTTTCAAGCCACAGCGCTCACATTTTGGTTTTCGGGCTATGCAGGTATATCTGCCATGAAGGATCAACCAGTGATGGGCAAGATGGATCAGTTCTTCGGGAATATGCATCACAAGCTGCTTCTCGGCAGCCAATGGCGTTTTAGCATTGGTAGTTAGCCCGAGCCTGGCAGAAACCCTGAAAACGTGTGTATCCACTGCCATGGCCGGCTTACGGTAAATAACTGATGCAATAACATTGGCAGTTTTCCTGCCAACACCTGGCATTTTCTGTAATTGATCAATATCTGAGGGAACCACTCCCTTAAAGTCTTCGGTCAGTACTTTAGCCATCCCTATCAGGCTTTTTGTCTTGTTGTTGGGATATGAACAGCTTTTTATAAATTCAAATACCTCTTCCTGTGGTGCTACAGCAAGTTTTTCCGCAATGGGGTAACGCTTAAAAAACAAGGGTGTGATCAGGTTCACCCTTTTGTCAGTGCATTGTGCGGACAGAATTACAGAAACCAACAACTGATAAGGTGATTCATACCTTAGTTCAGTTTCGGCCTCAGGCATATGAGCCTTGAAATAATCAATGAAATATTGGTATTTTTCTTTTTTTGTCATTTTCATTTCAAAGATATGGAAAATATGCAGGCTCAGGCAGCAGACACCGGGTATCGGGAATGCTGTTAACTGAATTGAGACTGTGTGACTATGTGACTAAGGGAGTAAGGGATAAAGGGATAAAGGGAAAATGAAAAATTCTGAATGGCCAATGAGTGAAATCTCTTCACTTAATATTGGCACAAGGAACAAGGAAGCAGGAATCAGCCTCTTCTAATTTAAAATCACATTGACCGTACCGGCTATTTTCGTCTGCACAACATCAAGCGCCCTGGCATAGGCAAATATGTTTCGAAGGGTCTGTTCCTTCGGGCCGGCAAGCAGCGCTTCTCTGAATTTCGTTGTGTCGGAATGATGTTTGGGAGTAAAGGTTTTTGGCATATGTTAATGCATTAATGAATAATTAAATCATTATGCTAACGCATTATAATATGCCTTTATTTCATGCAGGAAAAAAAATATATGAATAATGGGGGTGGGCAAATCTCAGAAATCAGATATCAGAAATCAGAATTAAGGCAGTAGCCAACAAGCAGCATATGCCATAATCCTTATCGGGTGAGAATGACCTTTTTTTCCTCTATAAGTTTTCGAAGATTGATCAATGCATAGCGCATGCGGCCAAGTGCCGTATTAATACTCACATCCGTATGTTCTGCAATGTCCTTGAAACTCATGTCGGAGTAATGCCTCATGTACAATACCTCCTTCTGCTCATGGGGTAAATGCTCAATGAGTTCCCTTACATCCCTGTGTATCTGGTCCAGGATCATTTTTTCCTCTACGGATGCATCCTTAATTTGGATGGTATCAAAAATATCGTATTCGCTCTTGTCATTATCAATGACAGGCAACCTTTTGGATTTTCTGAAATAGTCGATGATCAGGTTATGAGCAATACGCATAACCCATTGAATGAATTTTCCTTCTTCCTTATAAGATCCTGCCTGGATGGTATTGATCACTTTGATAAATGTGTCCTGGAAGATGTCGTCGGCTAATTGCTTATCCTTAACAACCATAAGGATGTATGCAAATACTCTGTTCTTGTGACGGCGGATGAGTTTCTCCAGGCTGTTTTGATTACCGTCTATATAGTCAGCAATTAGCACACTATCGCTAATTTTACAGGCTTTCATAGGCCTCCCTTTTAAAAGATTAGTAAAGTAAAAAGGGTAACTATTTAATCGATAATCTTCCTCCTGTTGTTATGCTGCAATTTGCAGATGTATGTTTGCAGCGAAATGAATATTTATACTCTTGACTCGTATATTTTGTTACAAATACCATGCAAATATAATTAAATACAGAATAAATGCAAAATTTTTAAATATTTTTGCACTCACAATTATAAATATCATCTGGCAATCACAATGAATTCACCTGATACTAAGAAGTTTATAACTATTAAAGGTGCAAGGGTTCACAACCTGAAAAATATTGATGTTGCCATCCCCCGTAACAAACTTGTAGTGATCACAGGCCTTTCAGGATCAGGTAAGTCTTCTCTTGCTTTTGATACACTATACGCTGACGGGCAGAGGAGATATATTGAAAGCCTGAGCTCCTATGCCCGGCAATTTCTTGGCAGGATGAGCAAACCGGAAGTAGATATGATCACAGGCGTATCCCCTGCTATCGCCATTGAGCAAAAAGTCAATACGAGGAACCCCCGCTCTACAGTGGGAACTTCAACAGAGATATATGAGTACCTGAAGTTGCTTTTCGCCAGAATCGGAAAGACTTTTTCTCCGATTTCGGGGAAAGAGGTAAAAAGACACAGAGTTGAAGATGTGTCTTCTTTTATATTATCAAGGAATGAAAATGCTGAGGTTTGGATCATGGCTCCACTCGTGATGAAGCCTGACAGAAGTGTCGCTGATCAACTGAACATATTACACCAGCAGGGATTCAGCAGAATTGTATGTTGCGGCCGTATGCTCAGAATTACAGAAGCTTTCGATGAAAACAACATTGCGGATTATGCAGATAACATCCTGATCCTGGTTGACCGGATCATAAACAAGCCGGATGACTCAGACCTGCAGTCGAGAGTGGCTGATTCGATTCAAACCGCTTTTTACGAAGGGAATGGAAAGTGCATTATCAGCCTGCCCGGGGAAAAGAATAAGGATTATCATTTTTCCAGTCGTTTTGAGCTTGACGGCATCAGCTTCGAAGAACCTTCTGTAAACCTTTTCACCTTCAACAATCCATATGGTGCCTGCAAAAGCTGTGAAGGTTTTGGAAGCATCATTGGGATTGACCCTGATCTTGTCATCCCTAACAAAGGCATTTCTGTATACGAGGAAGCCATTGCATGCTGGAAAGGTGAAAAAATGGGTGAGTGGAAGAATGCCCTCATTGCCAAGGCTCATAAATTTGATTTTCCTGTTCATAAGCCCATTTTTGAACTCAGTAAGAAGAACTACGATCTTCTCTGGACCGGAAATGAACATTTTTCTGGTCTGGATGAATTTTTCAGGGAAGTTGAAGAACAAACTTATAAGATACAGTACAGGGTCATGCTGTCGCGTTACCGCGGAAAAACGATATGCCCTGAATGTGGTGGCACAAGGCTCAGGAAAGACGCAAATTATGTCCATGTGGATGGAATGACGATCAGCTCAATGGTTTCCTCCCCTGTTGATGAACTTCTGGAAAGACTTAAAGGCATCAAGCTCAGCGAACATGATAAAAAGGTAAGTAAACGCCTGATCCAGGAAATTACCAACAGGTTACAATATCTCACTGACGTTGGATTGGGATATCTCAACCTGAACCGATTGTCATCCTCTTTATCAGGAGGTGAATCACAAAGGATCAACCTGGCCACATCACTGGGAAGCAGCCTGGTAGGATCCATGTATATCCTTGATGAACCCAGCATCGGCCTTCACCCCCGGGATACACATCGCCTGGTCCACGTATTGAAACAGTTGCGGGACCTGGGCAATACGGTTATTGTGGTGGAGCATGACCGTGACATTATCCGGGCAGCGGACCATATCATTGACATCGGGCCATTGGCTGGCAGCGAAGGAGGAGAACTTATTTTCAGTGGTCCTTACGAAAAACTCATTCAAGATAAAAACAGTCTGACCGCAAAATATATGAGCGGCAAACTGAGCATTCTTGTTCCCGACAGGCGAAGGCCCTGGAAAGAATTTATCCGTGTTCATGGCGCCATGGAAAACAATCTGAAGAACCTGGATGTTTCATTTCCCTTAAATGTTATGACAGTAGTAACAGGTGTAAGCGGATCAGGAAAATCTTCCCTGGTGAGCAACATTTTTTATCCGGCACTCAAAAAGCTGTACGGTGGATTTGCAGGAAAAACCGGAAAATATTCACATCTGTCCGGAGATACTGACAGGATTAAGCTGCTTGAATTTATTGACCAGAACCCCATTGGCCGCTCATCTCGCTCAAACCCTGCAACATACATTAAGGCTTTTGACGATATCCGCGCATTATTCGCCGACCAGCAACTTTCTAAAGTACGAAATTACAAACCCGGGTTTTTCTCTTTTAACGTAGCCGGGGGCAGATGTGAAGAGTGCGAAGGAGAGGGAGTAGTGAAGATCGAAATGCAGTTTATGGCCGATATTTACCTGAGTTGTGACCATTGCGGAGGGAAACGCTATAAAGAAGAAGTCCTTGAGATCTTATACGATGGAAAGAATATCAGTGATATACTTGCGCTCACCATTGACGAAGCTGTGGCCTTTTTCGAAAGATCCTCAAATCAAAATGCATCTGTAAAACGGATTAGCACAAAACTGAAACCCTTACAGGATGTTGGCCTGGGATATCTGAGGATGGGACAATCTTCCAGCACTTTAAGTGGTGGCGAGGCGCAACGGATCAAACTGGCCTATTTCCTGGGCAGGGGAAGCAATGACTCCCCCACCCTGTTCATTTTTGATGAGCCGACCACCGGATTACATTTTCATGATATCCATAATCTGCTCAATGCTTTTAATGCACTGATAGATAAAGGCCATTCCTTGATTATTGTGGAACATAACCAGGAAATCATCAAAGTGGCAGACTGGATCATCGATCTCGGGCCGGAGGGTGGCAATGATGGTGGCCATGTAGTTTTTGAAGGAATACCAGAGGACATTGTTCATGATAAAGGCTCCTATACCGGGCAGCATCTTAAACATCTCATGCAAGATTCGTAAAAGCTACATATATTTGCAGCCTGAAAAAAATTACTAAAAAAGAGACAGTTGCTCTTCAATTCATACGAATTCATTTTTTTATTTCTGCCTGCTGCTTTTGCAGGGTACTTCCTGCTTAGCCTCTTGCCCAGGGGGGTATTCTCAAAGAGCTGGCTTGTGCTGGCTTCACTGTTTTTCTATGCATGGTGGAATCCGGTATACCTGCCTGTTATCATTTTTTCACTCTTTTTTAATTATTCCTTCAGTTTCCTTATCCTTAGAAAGGATCATATCACTTCCAGGGGAAAGCGGTTGCTTTGGCTGGTTACAGGAATTATAGTAAACGTGCTCCTGTTATCGTACTTTAAATATTACAATTTCATATTGTGGAACCTGAACGAAGTTTTTGATACATCATTTCAATATCAGAACCTGGAATTACCCATAGGCATAAGCTTTTATACATTTCAGCAAATTGCTTTCCTGGTCGATACTTACAAAGGAAAGGTGAAGGAGCGGAACTTTCTGAATTATTCCATGTTTGTGACCTTTTTCCCACAACTTATTGCCGGTCCGATTGTACATCACAGTGAAATGATGCCTCAGTTTGCCAACAAGGCGAACCGGATACTGAAATCTGAAAATATTTCAAAGGGCCTCTATATATTCTTCATCGGATTGTTTAAGAAAGTGGTGCTTGCTGATACTTTTGCCAGCTGGGCCAGTACCGGATTCGATCTTGCAGAATCCTTAAATATGGCAGAAGCATGGGCCACTTCCCTGTCTTATACTTTTCAATTATACTTTGATTTTAGCGGATATACCGATATGGCTATCGGGCTGGCCCTCCTGTTCAACATACGTCTGCCATTTAACTTTAATTCTCCATATCTCGCCTTGGATATTCAGGATTTCTGGCGGAGGTGGCACATGACACTGAGCCGGTTTTTACGGGATTATGTATATATTCCTTTAGGTGGTAACAGAGGAGGCGAGGCCATGCTCCTCAGAAACCTGATGCTGACCTTCCTGATCGGCGGGATCTGGCATGGTGCTGGATGGACCTTTGTTTTCTGGGGCTTTCTGCATGGAGCAGCAGCAATAATTCACCGGCTGTGGGGATTTACAAAAATCCGTATGAATGCTCTTCTTGCATGGTTTATCACCTTTAATTTTGTAAATATTGCCTGGATATTCTTTCGGGCACTTAGCTGGGCAGATGCCTTAAAGGTATTAAAAGGAATGTTCGGACTGTCAGGGACGGGTAAGTTCATGGAAATGCCTGCAATCCAGGGCGGATTTGATACTTATATGTGGATTGCAGGAGGCTTCCTGATCATCTTTCTGATCAAGAACACAAATTATGTGAATGAGAACTTCAAGCCTACATGGGGTAGATTATTATTGATGCTGGCAATATCGGTTTATGCTATATTGAACATGCACAGGATCAGTGAGTTTATATATTTTGGATTTTAATATGAGTGGACGCAAATTCATAAGAAGGTTTTTGATCACATTTTCTGCAATGATGATTTTCATCATGATTGTAATTTATAGTATCGACCCCTATGGTTTGCACTTCCATTCAAGGTACCGGGGATTTAACACGCATAAACCGACATTTTTAAATTTTACCCGGATTATCAAACTGTACAATGCAGATGAAATTGAGCCTGAAGCCATTTTCCTGGGCAATTCAAGGATTCTTTACCTGGCTCCGGAAGACGCTTTCGCACGATATAAGCCATACAGGTATTATAACTTCTCCTTAAGCAGCGGAACTCCTGATGAAATGAAGGATTTGCTCGGGTACTCCATCAGAAACTACGATATTGAGTATACTTGCTATGGCATAGACTTCATCTCAATGATCAATTGGTCAACACAATATGCCAGTACATTTGACACTTTACTGGTGAAAGGATACAAATCCAAGTTTATTGAACTGCTTAAGCTCCATGCCAGCACTCAGGCAATAACAGAATCCTATAACTGTATAATCTCAAATATTAATGATCCGGAAGGCCTCCATGTGAAATATCATTATAATAAATACGGTTCCAGGAGCAATAAATGGCGGGAGATCCACTTTAAACGACTTGGTGATGACTGGATTGACAGTGGGATCAAGAAAGTCCTGAATACTTACGAACCAATTTACAATAATCCGAATATCGAGATTCCTGAGTACAAGAAAGACGCATACCTCTCTATACTGAATCAATGCCGGGATCATGGAATAGAGTACGCAGCATTTATTAATCCTCTGTACAAGGAGCAGTTCATTCTGTTAATGAAATCGACGGCTTACCCTGTCTATATAGAATTTCTGAAATTTATAGCGAACAATGGCGGATTATGGTATTTTGGAGGGATCAATGAAATCACTTCCGATAAGAATTACTACTGGGATTCGCAGCATCCCCGAAAAAAACTGAGTGAACTGATTAGCCGGGCCATGTTTTCTGATACGCCCCCACCCTTCGTCAATGATCTTTTTGGAAAATATTATCACTCAGAGAACATTGATTCGCTGGTATTCAATTTGGATGTGCTTAGGGAAAGCTTGATAAA
>JABMQZ010000209.1 GCA_013202965.1 Bacteroidota bacterium
CTACCAAGATTATCTGGACGAATTTTGCTACAAAGTAAATCGCAGGTATTTCGGAGAACAGCTGTTTGACAGACTTTTATTCGCCTGTGTTTCTTATAATTACAAAGATTATATTCATGTTAACCGATAGTCATATTCTATTATATTATATCCATGGTCAACAGAGTATGTTGCAGGCCTACTATAATTTGTTCTCCATTCTTCTTGACCGTTATAATCAGTTTTAAGAATTAAAACATCTGAGTTATTTTGTTCTATTGCAATAAACCCAACGAAGATTAGGCCATTATCTGAAGTTTGCTGGCATTGATTGAATCCTGTATAATCCAAATAATTTATATCAGGATAGCGTATTGTAAAATTTGTATCCCCGTTCATATTAAAGTTATAATATGTAGCATATCCATTAGTACCATATTTGTCTCGTCCTCCAGCCAGAATTAGATCACCATAAGAAGAGCTTATAAGTGAATTTGTATATCCCGACCAATATGCGTATGGATACCCGCCATAAGTCTTCCAAAAAACCAGATTTCCGTTAATATCAATATTCCCAATAAAAATTGATTGATCCTGATAAATTGAATCATACGTACCACCTGTAATGTAATAGCTGCCATTATATTCAATGACGGAGCTACCAATCGCCCATGTAATATTTGGATTGTAGCTCAGATTAAAATAAGTTGATTGCGCAATTATTATATTTTGAAAAATCAATATAATTAGTACTGAAAGTGAAGCCTTTATCATAATAGTTACTTAGAGGGGATGATTGTTGGAAAAATATGAGATTCTAAAATTACTAAATATTTTGCTGGATTAGGGTGTTTAGGTTGTATCTTTGGAATACTAAATAATATTGATGGTGGAGCTTTCCTTTCTTTAATTCTCTATTGGTTTTTATTCGTGATCAACTCCACCATAGAAGCATCCTTCAAAAGAGGATGCTTTTTTATTTATGGAATAAAATCCCCTTGGTATCTACCTCTATATAGAACTCCAAATGACAGGCAATTTAGATCCGGGAAAATATTGCTTCACTAAACACAGGGCCCGCCGGGTGCGTTCATTTTCTCCCAGGAGAAAGCTGACATGCATATTTGTTCTGAAATTTACTCCTTGATCTGTCTGACTTGCCATCATTTTAATTCTCCGGCGAGCCAGATGCCTTAAAAAGCCTGCAGGGCAGCAGCACTCATCATGTTAACATTCTCAGATTTCACCGCTTTCATCGATTCAATTTACTTCGAAGGTTATGCCGATCAGCTTAAAGTATCTGATCCCGAAAAGCTGCAATTCGAATATGCAGAATATCAAGCTGCAATGGTTTAATATTCTTCAATTCTTCCCAGGGGAGAAGGTGCAAAAAGCACCTTCTCCCTTTTTTTATTCCGTTCCTTTTTTCCTTTCCCCTGAAGCACATAACATAAGATTAAGAAGCAAAAAGAATGCCCTACCTATTCTAATAATTAAAAATATTATTAACTTTGGGTTAAAATCACAATAATGAAAAAGATAATTGTCATAATCTTAGCCCTGTGCTTAGTTTCCACCTTTAAATTGTTATCACAAGAATCACTTTTAAAATTCGGTGTTTATAAGCCTACTTATATCCCACGGCATAATAATGAAGCAATGGAAAGAATGTTTGAAGCTCGATATCAACATGCACTTAGAGAGGCTGAAATAAGAAGGCAAAATGATGAAGTTCAATATCAACATTCGCTTAGGGATGCTGAGATGCGAAGACAAAAAGCAATAGTTAAAATGAAACAAACCATATCATTTTATAATGCTGCGACAAATTATCCAAAAACAATAACCAATGGTTGGCATAGAGTAACTTCAATGAATAATTATGATTTCTGTGATGACAATATTGTATATGTAACTAGTAATAAGATTTCAATGTTTTATCTTGGAAAAGATTCACGAGAAGTTATCTTTTCTAGCACAATCTCAAATGCTAAAGCACACATTAGACTTAAACATCAGGGTGAGATTAGTGATATTTTGGACATATATTTTATTGAAAATATTTTGGATCCATCATCAAAAGCTACACCGCCACACTAACTGTGAAGTAATTGTATAAAATGTTTTGATTTATGAAAACACTAATTTTAATAACCCTTTTCCTTCTTGTCAACCCTTCAAGTTCAGATCATGAATCAATCACTAAAGAGTTAGATCAATTATACTTTTACATTCCCACAAATGCAGACAAATATGATGTGCGAAAATCACTCCATCTAAATAGCAACTTATCGGATATATCAGAATACAAAGATTGGTGCAATTGTTTTAGTGCTGACATTATTGAGAATTCTCTTTTAAAATACTTTGGAGTTAATGGAAGAATAGTGATTTGGTTTGATAAGGAAACTAAGTTGACAAAATCCAGAAAACTTTCATTTAGGTATTATCCATCGGATTTTGATAAATGTGAGAAACAATTAAATGACCTATACAACACTTTCAATCCAATTTCATACAAGTCGGAGTCATTTCAAGTTACTAATTATCAGGATGAGAAGTCCGGTGAGGGATTTTGGTTGTTTTCGACAGAGGCCAATTACAAAGCAAATATTTATTATCTTGACATAGGTTATAGATATATTGATGCATCAAATACTGGTGACAGATCATATTATCTCTTTGAAATAATCTATCATGAAAAGAATTTATAAGATAAAGAATTTTTCATTTTTAACTATTGCTTTAATAATCATAATTGCTAGTTCATGTCTTTCACCAAAGGAGAGATATGAAGCTGAGGGTTTTAAATTTGAATTTTCAAAATATGCTTCTACGAAAATTAATTTTGAAGATTTATCCATGTCCTTTATTGAAGAATTTAATAAAAAAGGTTATTTCGTTATAAATCCTAAGAGGAAAACTCTTGTTATTAGTTCAGAGGATGGTGATGAGCTGTTCAGAATTAACAAGATGAAGAAATCTGTTGGTGGATATATGGCAACAACAGAAAAAGGCAACATCATCATTATCGCCTCAGATTACACAAGGATAGCAATAGGACAAGAATATTCTGAAATATTTTTAACTTTTATTCTGTATGATAAAGATGTCCAAGAACTTAATGAACAACTTAAAGAAATGGCATCTTACTTAACTTTCGGTATTTCCGAATCTGAATCAAAAGAAAATGATGAACCCATATCTAAAAATAAGAATGATCATCCTCAGTCAAAGTTTATCGATAGTTATTGTTTGATATATTTCAACAAATACTTTTATACTGATAATTTTAAATCCCCTGGTTCTCAACCTGTATTTGAAGATATCAATACTCCTGTTAAATTTTCTAAAAATGAAATTATCCTCAAAGACATAACTTTTAAACTAAGAATTGAGAAAAGTTGGTATATCGATAAGCACGGACAAGTAGAAATGGAGCTACACAGTGGAAATGACCAATTTATTTATTTAAGTTTTGACAAAAAAGAATTATTTTTTCAGGTAGATGTTTTTAATTTTAGCACACTTTCTGCTTACTCGATTTTACTTGAATATAATTCTGAAATTGAGCTAAATACAAACCTTCATAATTTAAAACAGATTTACTAATTATACATTATTATTAAGATGTAAGTCCATTAATGAACAGAATATGGACATTGACAGCCTAAAGAAAGTTTATTAAAATTAACTCCTAAATAATGAAAAGACTCTTGCTTTCAGTACTTGTATATACATTCATGTTTCAAGCCTTTACTCAGGATAACTATATTTATTTGGGTGATAATAAACACCCATCTACTGATTACTGGGTTATGAAATTGAAATCTTCAGGATTACTGAATACAATAAAAGTTAGAATTGGCATTGATGAAGAGAAAGGGTTAATAGAATTGAAAGATAATATGTTGCCGATATCAAGTGATCTTTTAATCTATTTAGAAAATGGAAATTTTATTAAATGCCATGATTATGGATTCTATGAAGAAATTGATAAAAACCATTTCACCGTATATAGGTTAACTAAAAATGAGATGGAGGCATTGTGCGAATATAATATTGAAAGTATTAAGTTTACACGGTATAAATCAACTCATTTGGCATATAGTAGTTACAGGAAAAAGAGCGGTGGCGAATGGAAGCAAATTACAACTAAGACAGCACCGATTATTAAAAGGTTACGAGATATGTACTACAATGTCAATAAATATGACGACTACAAAGCTATTATTACCAGTGGTCACCCCATAAAAAGCAATAATAAGCAAGGATCTAATAGTAGTGTTACCACTTCAATAACCATCAAACCGAATCACGTTGAAGCAGGTCGGAAGTACGGTAGTAACAGTGTGCCTGAATTGCGTGGAGAAATTAACACGATGACATTAATTTTTAAAAAGTCTTCAGTTACATTAAGAGACCATGTTGAGGATCTAGTGTTTAATATCTTAGATTATGATTGGATAGACAACAATAAACTTATGCTATTTTTCTCTAAAGTACATCTTGAATTCTACATGGTTGCTATTTTTGATTCTGATGGAATAATTTTTGTAAATAATGAAGATGATCCCGAACCAGGAGAGGAATATAAAACATTTTATTTTAAAGAGATTGATAAAAGCCAATTCAAAGGCTTATATAAATAAAACGATATAACAATAATTATAATGAAAACTGATACAAAAATTCTTAAATTTCTTTATAGCAACAAAAATAATGGGAATTATTATGATGTTAGTAAACATATGAAGCATAAGTCTAAACCTTTAATTGACAAGTATGTTGTAGATTTAGAAAATAATGGATACGTTGAAAAAGAGGTCGAAGGATATTTGCCAGCATCAGCTATTCCACCTGGTGGTAATATGGATCATGCAAACAACAGTATATGCAAAATCACACCAAAGGGAATTGATTATTTTGAAAACCAGTTAAAAATTGGAAGAAATACTTTATTGACTATTCTAGCATTAGCTGTTTCTTTTTTATCTGCACTATTTACAGCCCTAACATATTATAATAATTAAATTTAGGTAGTTAAGACCTCTAAAAATGAAAAACGAACTATATGTTAAAATAGTTAAATCCCTAGCTGATGAATTAAATATTTGCTTTCATTGGATAAATGAATTTAATATATTGTTTCCGGAAGAAGAACTACAATATGATTTGTATAATGAAACAGCTCCAAATTTCTTTTCATATTTATCCAAATTTTACTTTGATTACTTCTTTCTAAAAATAAGTAAGATGTTAGATCCTGCCAAGATAAATAGTTTTGATAATCTATCACTTTACCAATTGGAAAAGATAGCAAGTAATATTTTTCCTGATAAACAACTAGAAATTAAAAAGGAGATTGATTTTATAAAAGAAGAAGCGAAAATAATCTTGAATGCCAGAAAAAAAATAATTGCTCATAAAGACCTAAAAATATCATTGAATAACGAGCATCTAGGAGAAACAAAATTCGTTGAAATTGAATCTATAATTTCTAAAATGTCTAATGTTATTAATAAAGTATTTGAACTATTTGGAGAACCTCAATACTCGTTCGTTTGGATGAGAGATTTCAATGGTGCTACTTCATTGATTCAAGCATTAAAGCAATGTAGTTATTATCGTGATTTAAGCATTGAAAATGAATTATTTGATAAAATTGAACAAATTGAAAGAAAGAGTAAATATTATAGAATATAAAGCCAAACTGTTGTGCTACATTTAAATATATGAAAACAAGTCCATTTTCGGAAGACTCAATCAAAATCTCCCCAACAGTATTTGAGGAGCAAGTCAAAAAGTTTTTTTCTGACAAAGGTCACAACTTTCGATTGATTGAAGTAGTTCATGACAAAAAGATAAAAACCATTGACCAAGAGTACCAAATTGATGTATACTATGAATTTGAACAAGCTAACGTATTATTCAAAGTTCTTGTTGAGTGTAAAAAATACAAGGGTGCAATAACAAGGGAGTTGGTTCAAGTATTAAGTGATAAAATTTCTGAAACAGGCTGTCATAAAGGAATCCTTGTATCTTCATCTGGTTTTCAAAAAGGAGCAATATCATATGCGAAAAGAAAAGGAATTGCATTAATCCGAATTCTAAAAGGGGAAATGCTCTATGAATCAAAAGGATTTGGATTTATTGAAATTCAAAATGGGGACTTGTTCCCTGAAACAAGAAGTAAGGAAAAAGTCGATTTCGAAGAAATAAATAATTATTTCAATTTCCCAGATTTTTCCTTTCAGTATATCGAACAAAACGGGAAAGAAAACAATGTTTCTGTGACATTATTGACAGATAGTCATAAAAATGACTTTTTAAATAGGTTGAAAACGTGGCACAACAGCAAATCATAGCCCATCCCGAGAACCCGTGAAGGGCCATCCAAACTACTCAAAAACTTTAGCGGCTATTTACAAACCGACGGTTATAAAGTATATGACTCCTTTGGAGAGAAAAAGTCCATAACACTGCTTAACTGCATGGCACATGCCCGCCGGGGTTTTGAAAAGGCATTGGATTACGATAAGACCAGGGCAGAATATGCCATGGGTATGTTCCAAAAGCTATATGATATTGAGCAAAAGGCAAAGCAGGAAAACATGGATGCTGCACAACGACATGCCCTTAGGCTTGATCAAGCGCTGCCTGTGCTGAATGAACTGGGGAAATGGATTGTTGAAACTTATAAAGTAGTATTGCCAAAATCAGCAATGGGCAGAGCCACTGCTTATTGTATCCCCAGGTGGGATAAGCTGATCAACTACCTGCATGACGGATCTTTGGAAATAGATAATAACCTGGCAGAAAATGCTATCCGGCCAATCGCCCTGGGAAGGAAAAACTACCTGTTTGCCGGATCATCCAGAGGGGCTGAAAGAGCCGCCATGTTTTACTCATTTTTTGGAACCTGCAAAAAGAATGACGTAAATCCTTTCGACTGGCTTAAAAAAGTGCTGGAGGTTATTCCTGAGCACAAAGTAAACAAGCTAGACAAGTTATTGCCTCAGAACCTGGACTTGTAGTCTACCCATCGCAAAATCCAATTATAAAAATTTTTCTAAATTAGCCATGACCTGCTTGGTAGGATGGATACGAATATCAGGCCATGATGGCCTAATTTGTTAATATTGCGGCTGACTTTAATTAAAGCCAGCCGCAATATTATTTTTCTCAATTATACTATTTAAGTTCAAAAGGATATTATCAATTACCTGCTTATAATAAATTTGGTCCTTCCAATTATTGTATTGTCTGATTTTAATACGGCAATATATAATCCATCAGGATAATTTGACACATCAAGCTTTATCGTTTCTACATCATATACTTCAAACCCATTCATTAAAATTGAATGGATATTATAAATTCCCAAACTCCCTTGTAAGTCTCTGTCATTCAATTTGCAATTTATGATGTCTTTAGCAGGATTTGGGTAAATCGTTAATAAATCATTCCTTTTAATATTAACATTTTCATTAATACTAACAGTAGTATCAGTTAATCCAAAAATCCAATAATCATAGCCCCCATGATTTAATGAGCACAGAACATCGTAAGATGGTGGTGTAGTATTTGTTTCTGCTGCTATAATGTATTTATTATCACTTTGTTGCAAAACTCCATGGAATAATCTTTCATCTGATGCACCACCAATACATTGCTGCCAAACTAATTCGCCAGTACTATTAATCTTAAATACCCAAATATCATTCCAACCTGGGGAGTGATTACCATTTACATCCCCGTTATTTGAAGTAGTAACACCAAATACAACAAATCCTCCGTCTGTGTTTGAAAATATTTCATACCCTAGATCCATTTTAGTTCCTCCATAGCATTTACTCCATACAATATTGCCATAATAATCAATTTTCATAACCCAAATGTCTAATTCACCATGATAGCCTGTCCCTGTTAAATCACCATCATTTGATTCAGCTCCTGCAAGTAACATATATCCATCTTCGACTTCTAATAATGCATTTATTTGTTCATCCCCGCTTCCCCCATAACATTGTTGCCATTCAATATTAGCATTTGAGTCAAGTTTAAGTAGTACACCTTCTCCATACCAGCTATGCGGAATACAGTCAATGTTACCACCACCTCCTTCTATGCGTGTATATCCACCTACAAGTAAACCACTATCACTAGTTTGAATAATGGCTTGACCATAATCAAACCCCTGAGAACCAATTGAAAAATCCCACTCTAAATTCCCGCTATTATCTAATTTAACTTGCCAGATATCATATTGTCCATAGTAATTAGTTACATCCCCATCAGGTGATCCTGTGTGGCCTTGTACTAAAATCCCTTCATCATATGTAATTAAGCCGGTTTGAACCCGGTCAAGCCATGTTCCGCCTAAAATCTTATCCCAGATAATATTTCCTGCGCTATCAATTTTAACTACCCAATAATCACCAGACTGAGGATAAGGGTCGTATGTGATATCATAGTCAGAACTCCATGCATCATTCAATAAATAATAAAATCCATTACTATCAGTCAAGATTCTACGACCGCCATCGCCTTGGGAACCTCCATATGTTTTTTCCCAAATTAAATTCCCCCAACTGTCTATATTAATCAACCAAACATCATTCTCCCCATGGTTAAATCCAATATCTCCATCATTCGATCCTGTATATCCTAAAATCATATAGCCATTACCACATGTTACCATATCGTATGGTTTATCCCAATCTGATCCACCAAAACAATTTTGCCATGTAATTGCAAGTTGAGCATTGGAAAATGTCGCAAACATCAAGAAAGTAATAAAAATCAGAAGTTTATATGTCATAATTGTTTGGAGTCTGACCAACTCGGACTGTTTTAGTTTAAAAGCTTAAGTGTGTTTTCTCTTTCACTTCCATTTCAAAATCGTATTATAGATTCAACATTATCTGATTGATCCAAGTTAATATTTTGTACATATACTATCTTCTTATTCTCTGACTTAACAACTGTGACATTTGCAATGTCATAGCTTACTTTATCCAGGCTATTATTTCGATCATAATATATATAGACCACTGATTTCAGGCTTGCAGGAATAACTTCTTCATTTGAAGCAATAAAGGTATATTGTGATTTATTCTCGACATTAATTAGTTTGCTGATTTTATCTAACACATCCTGCATGCATCCCTGGCAGCCATATTCGGGAATTAGAATATAGCAGTGTTTTTCAACCTGAAGCTCAAAATTAAATTCGGATTTAATATAATTGTTAAATGCAATTGTATCAATTAAATGATCTTTATTACAAGAAAGTAAAATTAGGCAAATTGCAATGGTAAAATATTTCATGTTTATATTTCTAATAACGTTAATCTAATAGTCCTATCATGTTGTTCTGAATTAGTTTTATTAATATATATCCCTTCTTTTGCTGGATAAAAAATCTGATAATTATAATTCTTAAAGTAAAATATTTGCTCTCCTAGGATATCTAGGTTTTCATCCAATACAATAATAGACCAGGTAAAGTTTTCAATATCTGTCATTTGTCCATTTTCGACTTTAGACCTATGTTTCACAATCCTATAGTATCTATTTCTATACTTATCGTAATAAATCCTTTCATATTTAGGCTCTTCCAATTGAAATTTTCTACTGTATGCCATATCTAGGGTTTTATTATCCGGAATGTGATTTATTGTCTTGATATACTTGCTTTCACATGGTTTTTCATAAGACATACCATCGGAATCAAAGACATAAATATAATGATCTGCATCATATGAAAAGATCATTCCCCCTTCTTTATTCATACATCTTGTTGGGAAATAATCGGAATAGTCATTACCGGATTCAAAATAGTGCTCAGGAAAGGCCCCCAATTGACTTATAATAAATGACTGATCTGTCTGAGATACTGGGATCACTATTTCGGGCTTGATCAATTGGTAGTATTTTTTTCTATTTTTCTTGTCAGATACGTTAATCGTTTTACTTGTATTTCCGACATGAATATTAGTATTGAGCACCTCTAATGGGAAATCTGGTGTTGCAGCAACAGTGAGGCTATCGGGTATATGATATTCTTTTTGAATTTCAGCTTTATTGTTAATTAATGATACTAGGTTTTTTTCTAAGCTCAAAACAAATATTGAATCAAAAGTCTTAATATAAATTTGATAAAATATTGATTTACTAATACTATGTTTGTTGTTTTCCTCAAAAAGTTGAAATACTTTATTATTTATCAGGTTATAACAAAAAATATTTCTTGTATTTAAATCTTGGTTCAACAAATACAGACTGTCGTTAGTTTCAAAGAGATAACCAGATATATAATTAATGGTTGAGTCATTGATTATTATTTCTTTATTGGAGATGGAAAAGTATTTGAATGGATCTGTTTTTTCACATGAAAAAACAATAGAAAGAACGAATATAGAAAAAATGAATTTGCGCATATCAAAGTATTTAGTGATAAATAAACGGAACATGGCGCCATGTTCCGTTTATAATTATACATATTTATTTGTCAACATCAACAGGAAATACCACCCTTAGATCATCCTCATAATCTTCATCCATATCTGCTATGGAGTTTATCCCAATATAATAATCAAGTGTATCCTCTCCAATTTTCTTATATAGTGTTATGTCACCATTTTGCAAATCAGTAAGGACTGAATCTAATTCTGTAATTCCAGGGAATAGTGCAACATTTGATGTATCAGAAAAGAACGTTTCAATTTCATCATAGTCATAAGCATCTACAAAATCTTCAAATAATGATAAATTGTCTGTATTCGCAGTTACAACAACCGTTGGAAGACAATTATGGGCAGGCCACCAACATCTAATAACAACCAATGTACAATTAAGTGGGCAACCTGCCCAATAATAATATAATGTTCTCATGTCAGCCGCCTTTGTAACTGCGACATTTTCCTCTTGTATCATCAATTCTGAGTTATCATTTTCTTTTTTACATGATACTACTAATAATCCAATTAATAGTAGTAATAACATCTTGGTTTTCATGATTATTTTTGTTTTAATTAATAATATTTGGTTTGAATCATTTAGCTGACAAGACTCTTTATTGTGCCATACCTCCTTATTATGGGTAATATATTTCTCATGTATAATGTTGTGATGCAACTGTTTGACTTCAAACAAACTTGGACACTTTTTAGTTAATTGCTAATTGTACTTTTCTCTTTTTCAAATATACTTCATTTCGTATTAAATTCCAATTTATATCACCTGAGCTTTCTGTATAAAGTAGTCTTTTCTTCTTAAAGCAATTGTTTTTCTTTTCGTTTCCCTTCGCACTTTTAGGATCTCCTCAGATCGCCCAAAGTATACATCTGCTGGTGTCAGATTATCGAGTGACTCATGATATCTGCGGTTGTTATAATAATCAACGAAAGCTTCGATATTATCTCTTAATTGCTCAGGTGTAAAATACTTTTCTAGTTTGATCACATTCTTCATTGTTCTGTGATATCGCTCTATCTTTCCCTGTGTTTGTGGGTGATATGGAGCTCCGAAAACCTGCCCCATGTCTTCACTTTTAAGATATTTTTTAAAGTCAGCTGATCTAAAACAGGGCCCGTTATCACTCAATAATCGGGGCCTGTTTTCTTTCTTCAACCCGGTAATTCGTAATGCTTTATCGACTACTTGTTCTGAATCCACTGCTGTCATTTCAGGGCTTAATTCCCAGGCTACAATATACCTGGAGTTAACCCCAATTTTATATCTTTAATCCAATTCCCGCCTTCTATCCCAAGAATGTTCTTACCTTGTGGTAATGAAAAATGAAATGATAAGCACCGACTTAAAAGTAAATAAACCCGAACC
>JABMQZ010000210.1 GCA_013202965.1 Bacteroidota bacterium
AAGTCGCTGGCCCAGGAGATTGGCTTGTTGAAACTTGAGATGGAAAAACTTAGGAATAGCGAAAAACGAATAGCGAATAGCGAAAAACGAATAACGAATAGCGAATAGCGAATAGCGAATAGCGAATAACGAATAGCGAACAAGGAAGGACTTTAATTCTACATTTTACACTATTCACTCCAGATAGGCACTAGGCACTCGGGACTCGGAACTCCTGATCAAGTATCAATTATTCATAAAGCCTGGTATACTCAGCCAGTGTATCCTCAAACGGAAATTCCTTTACAGGCATATCGATCCATTCATTCCTACAGGCTTTTTCCAATGCATCCGACAAGCCCTTGCTATCCTGGCTTTCCATAACAATATGCTTTCCCGAAACAACTTCTTTCAGGGCTCCTTTTCCGGAGGAGATGAGCGGAATGCCCATTGCGATGCTTTCAGCAGCGGCAAAGCAAAATCCTTCGCTGTAGGATGGGATCATGATGCAGGATGAATGTTGTAGCTGGTGGCGGAGGTCTGTTTCATTGAGATGGTGAAGAAGGGTATAGCGTCCTTCAGGGAGATTTTTAAGTAAGTTTTTGATCTTATTAAAAAGCCTTGCAGGGGTTCTGGGAATGATCAGTTTCAGTTGTGCCTCCGGGTGATCTTTCAGGAAGGCAGCAGATGCATCCAGGATCAGGTCCAGGCCTTTGGAAATGCCAAGCCTTCCAAAATAAGTGAAGACAAAATTTTCAGGCGGGGCAAAAGCCCCGGGCTCATATGCAGAATAATCCAGCCCGTTATAAATCCGGACAATCCTTGTATTTTTTATCCCGCTTCGCAGCAGGCATTGCCTGGTATAATCCGATACCGCCACGTAACGATAAAATCCCAGTCGCAGGATAAATTGCTCGTAGAGGTAAAACAAACTCTTGCTTACAGAATGAATAAAAGGCAGTCTGAACCATAGCTTCCCCCATACTTCATGAAAGGTGATGATCACCTTTTTCCTGCTGATCCACCCCGCTACACGAGCAGGAAATGCTGCATTATAGGATGTAGTATGGATGATATCACAATGGCGGGCCTCTTTCAGCATGCTGAAGACTCCGAAAAATGTAAACATGAACCTGGAAGAAAATTTCAGGCGTTTGATCTTTACTCCATTCAGGCTTTCCCTAAGGGGCAAGTCTTTCCGAAAGCGTGTGGTGATCACCGTAACCTCATGGCCTTGCCCGGCAAGGGTTTCAGCCAGGGATTTAAAAAGCTTTTCAATCCCCCCGATATTGGGATAATACAACTCGAGTATGAACAGTATTTTCATTCGTTTATTAGCTTTTTCATTTCCTGATCAAATATGACGGCATATTCCTTCCAGCTGAATTTTTCTGCCTGCAGCAGGGCCAGCCCCGATAATGCCTTTCGAAGGGATTCATCAGTGCTTATCTTTATCATGCTCTTTGCAATTGCGGCCGGATCTTCCGGATTGAAATACAAAGCCGCTTTACCTCCGACTTCCGGCAGGCTGGATGTTTCAGACAGCAGGCAGGGCGTTCCACAGGACATTGCCTCCACTGCCGGCAGGCCAAAGCCTTCGTATAAAGAGGGAAATACCAATGCGATGGCCTGGCTGTATAGGGCTGCCATGAGATGACGTGGAAGATAGCCCGTTAGTATGATGTCCTGCCGGAATGGGTGTTTGCTGAGTGCTTCAAAGAAAGCCCGGCTTTTCCAGCCCGGCCTTCCTGCAATGACCAACAAAGGAGCATCATTGGATTGATTCCTGTACAGTTCATAAGCTTTTAGCAGCACGCTAAGGTTTTTTCTGGGTTCAATGGTACCGGAAAATAAAAAATACGGCTTTCCTTTGAACATGCGTTTCAGGTAATCATCCTGTTCACAATAAGAAATATGCTCATCCCTTCCCAGGTAAATGCTGATGATCCTGTTTTTAAGCCCGGGATCATAGCTTTCAATATCCCTTGCTGTATTTTTTGAATTGCTGATGATCAGCTTCGCCCGCCTGAGAATGCCTTTCAGAAAGATCCGTTGCAGAAGCTGACTGTGGAAGCGGTGCAGATGCGGGAAAAGAATGGGAGTGAGGTCGTGGATCACCGTGACCCGCTTCATGCGTTTTGGCAGATTAAAAGGACCGAAATGCGCCGGTTCCACAACCACATCTGCTTTTAATTTTCTCAGTTTCCGGGGTATTATCCAGAACATTCGAAGGGCGGCATATCCCGGGAAACGGTAGTTCTTAACAATGACCTGCTTATCTTCAGGAAGTAGTTTATCCTTTTTTCTGCGCAGGATATAATAATCAAGATCGCTGTCAACTTTTCCAAGTTGCGATACGAGGTTCCAGGTATAATAATGAATACCTGCATGCTGGTTGTCGAGCGGATCGGCCAATATCACTACACGCATAAGGCTTGCTAATATGCGGGCTAAATTAGGTAAATTTAACATTTAAAACCATCACTCTTACCTTCTAAAATTCTCTTACATTTTTCTCTCGGCACTCCGCACTCCGTTTATCTCTTTACCCACCCCCTGTCCCCCTCCCTACTGCGCCTTCGCGTAGCTTCGGCAGAGCGAGGCGAGTAGGTGAGGGTTTTTTATATACGATTCTGTATTCTGTGTGTACAATTTACAATGTGATATTAAATGGTCAATTGAAAATGTTCAATACAGCTTTTGCTATTTTTTGGACCTTGCTGTTGATACTGTCTGTTGGAAAATGGCTGTCAATTGGTTACATTCATCAATCAGCCTTGCAATATCAGGTTTATCCTCTACCATTCCAGATTCAGAAAATATCTTGAGGCTAATGCCTGTTTCCCGGAGTTCTTTTAAAACGATGCTGTTTTTATGAATAAAGTCCTTTTTTGACTCAGCGCTTTGAGCTTCGCCATAGTTTAATGCTGCACTTGTAGAAGACCGGATTACTTGTTCACTCAAATTTTGAGTAAGTATACTCTTATTTAAACTTAAGATTAGCTTATTAATGCCTACACTTAGCTTAATTAATCTTTCCTCAATTTCTTTTCGCATAATGAGTATGTTTTTAGTTTCTATTTATTAATACCCAAAAAGCAAAAATGTCCCCACTTCATCATTCTTTATTTAAATTGTACATACAGAATTGTACATACAGAATTGTATATTCGGATGCTGGATACCTCCATATTCGTACGGAGAGGGCCAGGGGGTGGGTAAAAAATTTGGAATATTAAATTTACAATTCTGTATGTTCAATATTTCTTAAATATGAACTGCCAATCTTCACCAGGAAGCAGAGATCCCCCCGAGTCCTCGAGGGGATCAATTCGGCTTTGAATTTTCAATTCACTTCCCTGCCCGAAGTTTCATTCAGGCGGGGTTCTTGAAAATTAAGTCTCATTGATTTATACTGGGTTTTGCGTTTAATGATCCATAATAGTATCTTTATGGAAACTTTTGCGCATGAGACCCCCTGCTCTCATAATTATTCTCATTTTCCTTCTTTTCACGGAATCACTTTATTCACAAGATATTAAAAGAACAAATACCTGGTATTTCGGCAGAGATGCCGGAGTGGATTTTAACAGCGGGGAAGGTGTTGCCCTGTATGATGGAAAGATGTATGATCCCACCTACAGGGGAAATACGACGATGAGCGACACCAACGGCAACCTGTTGTTTTATACCAATGGATGGCATATATGGAATAAGAACCATTTTAATATGACATACCAATTTATGGGTAGATCACAGCAGGTGGTATCATTTCCTGTACATGGATCTGATCATCTGTATTACGTCTTTTCGACTCCATATTATAATCCTCCGGCAAATTACTATTTAACCCAGTATGGAATTATTGACATGAGCATGAACGGCGGATTGGGTGGAGTAAGCGGGGATTTAATCACTCTTGATGCTGCCTGGGATGCAGCTGAAAAAATTACTGCTGCCAAACATAAGAACAAGCAAGATGTTTGGGTGGTCACCAGAAAATACACTGAAAATAAATATGCTTCTTTCCTTGTTAGCCAGGATGGGGTGAATACAAGCCCGGTTCTTAGTCCTGCACCTGGGTGGGATTCTGATTGGACCTTCAGGTATGGGCAGATGAAAATATCATATGATAAAAAATACTTAATCTCTTGTAGTTACGGAAGTTGGCATGATAACACTGACTGGATAGAAGTATGTAAGTTTAACGATAAAAGTGGTGAAGTAGATTATCTGTATTATCTTCAGTTCAGGGACCCAAATCTACCTTATGAACTCTGGCCATATGGAGTTGAGTTTTCACCTGATTCCAAATTTCTTTATATTGCTTTCGGTCATGGCGACCCAAATGCTGAAATAGGATCTATCTATCAGTTTAATGTCGAGCTTATTGAAGATTCTGCTTTATTTGTACAATCTGCAGTTCAGATAGGAATAGGAGGTAGAAGAGATGGTTTGCAGCTTGCTTCGGATGGTAAAATATATGTTGCAGGACATAGATCAATTCCTACTTTTGGATTTCCTTATCTTGGTGTTATTCACAAACCATGGGTACAAGGAGCAGGATGCCAGTACGAATACGAAGGTGTATTCCTGGAACCTGGAAGAACTACCGCTGCACTTCCGAACTATTTACTGGATTACCTGTATAGATTTGACTTTGAAGGAAGCTGTGAAGGGGATCCATTTCAGTTTACATCCTTTTTCCATCCTGAACCTGTGAATATATTATGGGATTTTGGAGATCCTGCATCCGGAAACAATACTTCTATTGAATTGAATCCTGAACATGTGTTTTCGGATGGAGGCATCTACGAAGTATCAGTACATGTTGAATACCCCGGTGTACGCATAGAAGAAACATCTCGTAAAGTAGAAGTGGAGTATAAACCGGAGCCCGATCTGGGACAGGATACAACTATCTGTACCGGGGAAGAGCTTGTCCTTGATGCAGAATGCGGCCCGCACATTTATTCATGGAGCAACGGGGCTTTTGGCATCAGTCAGATCACGGTATCCGATACAGGCTGGTATTGGGTAAGAGTAGAAAATGATGCAGCTTGTGTTGCCTTCGATTCTATCCATATTGCATTTCATCCTCAGGCTAATGCTGATACTACCAACCTGGAGATCAGCCCTACTACCTGTGGAGGGAGTACAGGAGTTATTAAGGGACTTGTAATATCCGGACATCCCCCTTTTATCTATCAATGGCTTGATGACCTCGGTAATCCAATCGGAAATACGATAAATATCTTTCACTTAGCGGTTGGCAATTACACTTTGCAAGTAACTGATAGTAATAATTGTACCACAGCCTTTGGGCCCTATTCCATTTTCGATGCCGGGGAAGTGCTGATCGAGGATGTAGAATATACTTCTGAACACTGCGATCAGCAAAACGGAAGCATTGTCGTCACGGCCACTGCAGGATTAAGCGATATGTTATTTTATTCTATCGATAATGGAGCAAGCTATTTCACGAATCAGGGCATTTTTACAGGATTATCCGCAGGATTCTATGCCGTGCGTGTAAAAGACTCTTCTGATTGTCAGGATGTATATTTCAATAATCCTGTAATTATTCAGAATATTGATGCTCCTGAGATCATTGATGTGCAGATCGGTACATCCTCAGTTGGACAGAATAATGGTTCTATTGAAATCACTGCTTTGGGAGGAAGCGACACCTTATTTTATTCCAATGATAACGGTGCGAACTTCCAGATCAATGACGGAGGGTTTCATAACCTGGCCCCCGGCTTTTACACCTGTGTGGTGGTGGATGAAATTGGCTGTGATACTACCTTCATAGTGGAAGTGCAGGAAGAGGTTAGTATTCGCCTTCAGGCTGTTGCAGGTGAGGATGAAGTATGTCCGGGCAATTCGGCCTTTGTACCACTGTTTGTAAGCAATTTCAATGATGTGGCTCATTTAAAAACCACACTTTTATATAATAAGGATTTACTGACTTGTTCGGGCTTTGCCAATGCACATGCGCTATTGGAAGATTCATTAGAAGCACTGTTATTCCCGGCGGAAGGGAAAATAGAGCTCAGTTGGTCTTCTGCTGCTATCAGCCTGCCTGATAATTCGCTTATGGCAGATCTGGTATTTGAATCTGTTGATCCAGGCGTGAGCCTGGTTGAATGGGATGGATCAGCCGGGGCAAGTTTGTTCCAGAACTCGACGGGACTGACTATCCCGGTTGACTATTTTACCGGAAATGTAAAGATTTATAAAGAAGTAAGCCTTTCATTGAACAGTACAGCTACAGCCTGTCAGGGAGACACACTGAAAATAGCACCCATGCTCTGGTCAAGCAATGGAGATGTGAGCTGGTTATGGACTGATCCCAATGGGGATACAAGCAGTATTATGATCCGAACAATTAATAACATTCAGGCAAGCCAATCAGGAATATATTCCCTAAGGGTTACTGATACGGTAGATTGCCAGGCAGATGCTTCTATTGATGTACTCGTATACCCGACACCGGTCCCGGATTTTGCCGGACAGGATACCATTACCACAGAAGAAGCGGTAGAAATTGACGCAGGAGCTAACTATGCAACTTACCTGTGGAATACCGGAGAAAGCACTCAATGGATTACCGCAAGCTATGATGGCTGGTACGGAGTTATCATAGAATCCCAGCAGGGCTGCATGGGAGAAGATTCTGTTTACGTATTATTTTTTATACCACCGGAACCGATATATGAAAACTTTTATGTTCCCAATGCCTTTTCACCTGAGGGGGATGGCTTGAATGATGAATTTAAAGCCATCAGCAACTCAGATAAGATTTTCTCATTTCACATGTATATATTCAACCGCTGGGGCGCACTTGTATTTGAGAGCAGCGATATATCCCTGGGATGGGATGGGGAATATAAAGGAAAACCTTCTCCACCGGGAGCCTATGTATATAAGATTGAGTATTCCATTGGCACCTCTGCCATGCACGAAAGCATAATCAAATCAGGAACTGTGATGTTGGTGAGGTGATAGAAATCCTTTGGCACTGAACATCATGAATGGTGCATGATTTACAATTTACAATTCTGTATTTACAATATTTGATATGATGTTAAATATTCAATTTACACTATTC
>JABMQZ010000211.1 GCA_013202965.1 Bacteroidota bacterium
ATACAAAATAATACCCGAAATATCAAACTTGACTTGACACTAGTGCTATGCTTGATATTAGTTCGGCCGATAAGGGTTTGCTTATACCCAGAATGGTAATCATAGATCCGGATTCGGACCTTCTACCCATTGAGTCACCTGCAACAGGCTTATTGATATATAATACGGGTTCCGCTCAGGTAAGTGAAGGATTTTATACCTGGTCAGGCAATAGCTGGATTGAGATGATCAGCAGTACTTCAAATCTTACAATTGAACAAATTTCTCCCGCATATGAATCTGCCGAATTATACGAGAGTAATGGTTATAGCACACCAACTTCCATATCTCTTCCCAGTTGTCTGCTTTCTTATGGCTGGGTGAATGCTGCAGTGGGGGCTGTTTTTGGTTCCATGACGACTGATATTACTGATCTTTCTGCCGATAAGATTATTATCGGTGAATCAGGTTTATATCAAATCATTATTTCCGCTTCTTTTGGTGGAAGCAATAATAACCAGGTAATGGGTTCAGTATTCTGCACACCTGAAGAGGGTGCAGCCTCCACCACCCGAATTAAATTCATATCCAGGATACAAAATACTCCGGATATAGTCTCAGCCTCTACCCATGGCGTATTGGAACTTAATAAAGGAGATGCCATTGACATCCGCTTTAGTTCCAACTCAGATAATGAAAATGTGGATATCTATATTCTCAACCTGTCAGCAACTAAAGTTGGGAATTTATAGCCCCTAATTCAGGTACATTGTCTTAATTGAAATCACAGGCATCACCTATACCATCACTATCAGCATCTTCCTGCCCGGGATTATAGATGAATTCGCAATTGTCTGAAGCATTAAGGACTCCGTCGCCGTCAATATCATCATCCAGGCAATCCGGAACCTGGTCACCGTCGAGGTCGGTAAATCCATTATTGGCAACACCGTCACAATCATCGTCAACAGTATTGCATATCTCTGTTGCGCCGGGATTAATATCTGCATCAAAATCGTTACAGTCTCCGCCGACCAGTGTATTATAAGGAGCTGATGGGCCACAGAGGCACATCAATGAAGATGAACCATAACCATCACCGTCATTATCCAGATAATATATCGTGCAACCAATGGCTCCTGCTTCATTCATCTGTCCGTCACAATTATCATCATAAAATGTAGCACAAGTTTCAGTCGCCATAGGATTTATATCTGGATCCGTATCATCGCAATCTCCACTTATTGCTGCTCCCTGCCAGCTTCCTCCTACGCATGGAGCAGGGGCATCCCGCCCGTAGCCATCTACATCAAAATCCCAGTAACGACTTGAGTTTTCAACTTCATCGATTTCATCATCACAGTCATTGTCGAGGTTATCGCACAATGTTTCAATTTCTTCGTAGGTGGCAGGATAATCGCACACCCATCCATCGGCTCCGCCACATGTTGGGGTAACTCCAAGACATACACCATAGGCAAGGCAACTCACTGTTGGTGATTCCCCCGAGCCATCGGCTGTACCTGCATTGCAGTCATTATCCTTGCCATCACAAATTTCAGTGGCTCCCGGGTATACTGTGGCATCCGAATCATCACAATCGTTGTTATCTGTTATGTAATTGGCCGGTGGTGTTTCATCGGATGGAACGAATAAAAGTATGCTGGGATCACCATAAGCATCTCCGTCACCATCTCTGTAATAATATGTTCCCAGTCCTACTCCCGGACTTGAGTAGATGCTTCTCCATGCTGAGCCATTAAATAACATAAAGTTTTCCAGGTCTGTATCAAAGACTAGCAGGCCGGTTGCCGGACCAGATATGCCGTCTCTTTCAGTTGTTGAAAGCCTCGGAACGAGAAATCCTTTTGAAGAACTGGTAATCCAATGCTGCCGAGGGATCAGGAGAATTTGTTCCAATTCCAACATCAGCTTGAAGATATAGTTCGTCAGATGAAAAATCTCCTCCAATAAGGGGTGTAGCAGTATTCGAATTATCGATATAGAGTTTATTACTGCCTGCTTCATTATAGCCTGCCATCAATCCGATAAATATATTATTACTGCCATTACTTGTATATCCTGCCGCTGTGCCAATGATCGTATTTCCGGATTTGTTTTGATTTATTGATCCGTATCCTGCATTGGCTCCTATTACAGTGTTCTGAGAACCTGTCTTGTTCCAGTACATGGTTCTTGCACCCAGTACAACATTATGTGTTCCTGTTGTCAGATTTCTCCCGGAATTATTGCCGAAAGCCGTGTTATACGAACTGGTCGTATATTCAAGAGCGTAGTTTCCAATTGCGGCATTTTCATTTCCTGATATGTTCAGTCTGAGGGCTCTGTTTCCGATAGCCGTATTCCCATAACCTGTGGTGTTAAGATGTAAGGCCCACATGCCAATACCGGTATTCCAGTAGCCTTCCGTATTTGCATTAAGGGCTTCTGATCCCACTGCAGTATTTTGGTACCCGCTGGTGTTGTCTTCCATGCTCAAGCTTCCAACAGAGGTATTCTCTTTTCCTTCCGTTAAGGCATTGAGCGAATGAAACCCTATCCCCGTATTATTACTGGAATTATAAAATGCAGACCCGCTGAGGCTGAGATTTCCGGCTCCGCCTCCCAGGAAGAGATTTCTTCCCTGTGTCGTTCCCACCATGAAATCATGTATAAATACTTCTCCGTTTTTATATATAACTCCACTATCACTGTCAATGGTAGCAGTGAGCCCCATAGCATTTGTAATGGATAACTGATTTGTGGGTGTGGTGGTGCCGATCCCGACTTTGCCATTGGATAAAATGCTCATAATGGTATCAGAACCAATGATACAATATACACCGTTTGCGGTTTCCACCCATACCTGTTCGCCACTGATAGCCTTTTTCCAGTTCGTATTGTCATAGTAATAGAAACTGCTGTCGTCTTCTACAAATACCATCAAGCCCAGGGCAGGGGTGATGATAGAGTTCATTTCGGCGAGGCTCATTCTCGGCAAAAGAAAGCCCTTGCTCAGGCTGCTGAGATCAAGGATTGCAGAAGGATCAGGATCGGAGCCGTCTTCGTTGATGCTAACCTGTGAAAATGAAATTAAGGATTGAATAATACAAAGGAACAATAAAGCTGATTTCTTCATTAAGTTACAGATTTGGTTAAAAAATTTATAAAAATAATAAAAAAACCCGAGTGTGTATTATTGGGTTTAGAGTGTAGATAATGAGCGTTTTAACCAGGGTTATTATTTCAGCGACTTCTTCCAGATATATGTTGCCAGCTCTTTTCCTGCCTTGGCATAGGCTTCACCAATACGGTATTCGACGTCGAAATCACCACCAAAGGCTCCCCGGCCTGGAACTTTATCCATCGTGATCAAAACGACGACATTTGCCTGGTCATCCGTTTCTACAATTGCAACTTCTACATTAATGGTAGCATCCTTACGGGAAATTCCAATATTATATCCGGGTTCCAGGAAGGTGGTCTTCAGTATCAGGGTATAGTCGGCATTTGTGAATTCCCCTACCTGAATATTGACTTCTTTGCTTAGAAAAACAAGATTGATCAATTCTTCAAACTTAGGTTCATAGGTCTTTTCCTTGTCTTCATGCCAGGCTGTTTCCCAGGTATCACCTGAGCCCGCTTCATCCTCGTTCATATCAGCCTTTTTCTTTTCAATGTATGCTTCTTCTGTTTTAAATTTTCCCACGCCCATTTCTGAGAAATCATATGCAAGGTTCAACTCGGTAACTCCTTTGAAGAAACTCAGGTCTCCCTGCGTAACTTTAATCTTCTGGGCATTTGCAGCAGCAGAGATAAAGAAGACAATGACCACAAGACTGATGATGATTTTTGCTTTTTTCATAACTTAATTTTGATTAATGCTTGTTAGATAATAATTTATAAGTTAATTGAACATTCCTGGAAATCCCGCTATTCCATAATTGATGGCTAATATAATAATTTTAAGGATGAGTTCGATGTTTTTATTATTGATTATGAGTTTTGTATTATGGATTGTTTCGTAGAGTATGTGGAATGCGGAATGCGGTGTGCTGTATGAGGCATTGGGTTTGCGAATTGCCCAATTCTTCACTCTAAACTCTTCACTCTAAATCTTCACTCGGAACTAGGCACTCGGCACTAGGCACTAGGCACTCGGCACTCCCTGATCCAGTAACCAGTAGCAAGTAACCAATAAAACAATTTGGAACTTATTTTTTTTTATTTTTGTCCTTCCCAATGAATATGCCCTCGGAAAATATTGCAACAAAGAATCCCATCCTGAAAAAGGCAAAACCTGGATTTTTTCATACGCTTGCCTTATTAATACATCCTGAGCATATACGGGCATCTTCACTTGTGTTCCACCGAACATTTGGCCTGGGAGGGATGGCGCTGTTATTATTTGTTCTCCAGGCAGTAAGCGGAATTTTATTGAGATTTGTGTATGAACCGACACCTGCCGGTGCTTACGATTCAATATTGTTTATAAAAACTGAGGTTATCTTTGGAAACCTGGTCAGGAACCTGCACCACTGGAGCGGTATGCTGATCGTAGTGATTGTATTTCTGCATCTTCTCAGGGTCTTCTATACCCAGGCCTATTATCCGCCACGCCGTATGAACTGGGTCATTGGATTGGTCCTGCTTTTGCTGGTGATCTTGCTTAATTTCACCGGC
The DNA here is from genome assembly GCA_013202965.1 of Bacteroidota bacterium. GTDB lineage: Bacteria > Bacteroidota > Bacteroidia > Bacteroidales > B18-G4 > B18-G4. The sequence goes on from JABMQZ010000211.1 coordinate 4,663, forward strand.
TACCTGCTTCCCTGGGACCAGCTGTCATACTGGGCCGTGACGGTCAGTACCAATATGCTGGAATATGTTCCGCTGATTGGTGATGGGCTGAAACAGGCAATCAGGGGAGGAGAAGAGGTCAGTGGGCCGACTTTGCTGATCTTTTATAACCTGCATACCGGGGTCTTACCTGCTGCGCTTCTGGCCTTGCTTGTATTCCATTTCTGGAAAGTCAGAAAGGCTGGCGGGATCATCATACCTTCAACAAAAAACAGGGATGAAGTACAGAAGATACCTGCCATACCCAATCTACTTGAAAGGGAAATCGCCGTCGGCCTTGCATTGATCGCATTTGTTTTGCTGCTGAGCATATTTGTTAATGCACCCCTGCTCGAAAGAGCAGATCCTTCATTCAGCCCCAATCCTGTGAAGGCCCCCTGGTATTTCTCAGGTGTACAGGAACTGCTGCTGCATTTTCATCCTACCATCGCGGTATTTGTAATACCCTTACTCGCCGCAGCCTGGCTTTTCAGCTTTCCATACATGAAACCAGGCCTGCGTAGTCCTGGCGTATGGTTTTATACCCGTAAAGGGCAACAGATCGTGACTGTTTCAGCGATCTCTTCTTTCTTAATTACTGTGGTGGCGATCATAGCAGGAGAATATCTTATCGACTTCCAGGCATGGCTTCCCGGCCTTCCGGAAGTGATCAGTAATGGATTGATCCCTTTAATGATCTGGGGCTTGTTTCTTTTCGGACTGGGATATTTTATCAAAAGGAAATTTAAGGCGGAGCGTACTGAGATGCAGCTTTGGATCTTTACATTTATGCTGGTTGCGTACCTGGTATTGATGTTTGCAGGTATTATTTTCCGGGGGCAAGGAATGGCATTGACTATTTAAGAACATGATCTCATGAAAAACGAGAGACAGGCAAATAGCAGGACAAGCAAAAGGGTGGTATCACGCCGTGGGTTTATCAAGACCTTGTGGATTGCACTGGTTTCTATCTCCCTGCTTGAGCTGGCTTCTGTGATCATCGCTTTTCTGACTTCCGGTGGCAGAAAGTCTTATGCCGGGGAGAAAGCTGAGATGAAGATCCTTGGAAAGCTCGAAGACTTCCCGAACGGCTCGGTTACGCCTTTCAAAAGCGACCGCTTATATCTTGTGAGAATGGATGATGGGGGACTGCTGGCTTTGTCCTTGAAATGCACTCACCTGGGATGTGCCATAACATGGAATGAGGACAGTGGTGAATTCGATTGTCCCTGCCATGCCTCTTCGTTTAACCTTCAGGGAGCTGTGGTCAAACCACCGGCACCCCGACCACTTGATATCTATCCGCTACTTATCGAAGGCGGACTTATAAAAGTCAACCTCAGGGAAACTGTTAAAAGAAAACGCTTCATTAAATCACAGTTGACATACGCATGACCGACCAAACAAATATGGACAAAAGAAATATCTGGCAGAACATGGGGATGGTGTCGGCATTCCTTATTGTGCTTGCATTTCCACTTTATTTGATTATCAATCATTTTCCTGCCGGGGATGAAGTTTCAGATCTTTATGGACAGCCGTATTTTACCAGGGGAGAAAGCTGTATTGAGTGCCACAGATTAGAATACGACCTCTGGCATGGATCCGATCACGACCTGGCAATGGCCCATGCTACGGAAGAGAGCGTCTTGGGCGACTTCAATGATGCAAGCATTGAATATGACGGCGAGATGCATCGCTTCTATAAGCGGAACGAAGGATTTTTTGTTTATACCACTGGCCCTGACGGGAAAATGGGTGAATTTGAGATCAAATATACTTTTGGTGTCAGGCCTTTGCAACAATACCTTGTGGGCTTTGAAGGAGGCCGTCTCCAATGCCTTCCACTTACCTGGGATTCTGATAAAAATGAATGGTATCATATGGCAGACACGGTATATAGTGATGAAATTATCAAACATACCAACTGGCTGTACTGGACCAACCAGGCTCAGAACTGGAATGGTATGTGTGCAGATTGCCATTCTACCAATCTGCTGAAGGCATATGATTTCGAGGCAGACACATTTCATACGACCTGGTCAGATATCAATGTGAATTGTGAAGCTTGTCACGGGCCCGGGTCGGAACATCTGAAATGGGCCAAGCTGCCTGAGATGGCCAGGTTGGCTGATGAAAGCTTTGGCCTGATGGTACAAACCTGCGATCTTGATAATCGCATGTATGTTGACCGTTGTGCACGTTGCCATGCGCGCAGGGCGGTGTTCAGCGATTTTCCGCTATATACAAGCGATCTTTTGGACTATATGTCGCCTACTTTGCTGATTGAGCCTTATTATTTCCCCGACGGGCAAATCCTGGAAGAGGATTATGTATATGCTTCTTTTACGCAAAGCAAGATGTACATGACGGATATTAAATGCAACGATTGCCATGATGTGCACAGCCTGAAACTTGTAGAGGAAGCCTTAACGGCAAATGACCTTTGTCTGCAGTGCCACCGTTCCGACATTTATGATTCTTACAATCATCATTTTCATAAAAAGTTTGGTGAAGATGGAACAGCGCTAATAGCCGGGGATAAGAATTATGCTGTGGGGGAGGGGGCGCTTTGCATCAACTGCCATATGCCCGGCAGGTACTATATGGGTGTTGATTATCGCAGGGATCACAGCCTCAGGATACCCAGGCCTGATCTTAGCATTAGCACAGCAAGCCCGAATGCCTGTAACGACTGCCATTCTGAAAACACTGCTGAATGGGCTGTTGATTACATCAATAAATGGTATGGGCTGAGCCGCAGGCCTCACTTCGGAAATGTTTTTGCAGCTGCACGACGTGGGGATACGTCATCAATTCAGGGGCTGGTGAATATTGCCCTGGATGAGTTATTTCCTGTGATCGTCAGGGCCACGGCAATATATGAATTGGAAAAATTTAATAACAGCCTGGGCAGGCAGACAGTGATCAGGTCTTTGTCTGATCCGGAATCCATTATGCGTCACCAGGCCGTACAAAGCTATATCCCTGAAAGTACAGAAGAAATGATCTCATTGCTTACCCCTTTGCTCAACGACCCCGTGAAAGCTGTGAGGATGCAGGCCGCCTTCAGGATGAGCAGCATTCCGCTTGCACAAATGGATTCATCCATCTTAAGAGAGTTTAATGAATCGCTGGCGGAATATCGTGAGGTCATGGAATATACCGGTGAATTTTCTGCCAGCAGGCATAACCTGGGTGTGGTATATCATAATCTGGGGATGTATGAAAAGGCGGAAGAAAATTTACTGGCGGCCATCCGCATCGATGATGAATTTTATCCTTCTATGGCAAACCTGGCGATCGTATATAATCAACAGGGAAAAAATGACGAGGCTGAAAAGCTGCTCAGGCAAATGGTCATCGATTTCCCTGAATATTATGATGCCCATTACTCCCTTGGCCTGCTTCTGGCGGAGAAAGGCGATTATCGGGGATCCCTTGAATCACTTCTAATCGCAGCGGAGCTGATGCCGGAACACTCAAGGATATGGTTTAATCAGGCCATGCTGTATCAGTATTTCAGAGAGGATGAGAAATACCTGGAAGCACTGAATAAAGCCCTTTCACTGGAGCCACGAAACCTGGAATATCTTTATGCAATGGCTGATTATTATTATCATATGGAAGACTTTGAGAAAGTGAAGGATATTGCCAATGTAATAATTGAGTATCATCCTGATAATCCCATTGGGCGGCAGCTTTTGCAAAACGTATTAGGCATGGGAAAGTGACTCAGTGACTCAGAGAGTCAGAGAGTCAGAGAGTCAGAGACTCAGAGAGTCAGAGAGTCAGAGAG
>JABMQZ010000212.1 GCA_013202965.1 Bacteroidota bacterium
AGTCAGGATATTCATTGATGACCCTGTCATATAAGCTGACAGCCCGTTGTCCCTCACCCAGGTTCAGGCAAAACTCGGCACCTTTGAACAAACTCTCGACAGCCAGGCTGTCTTCAGGGTAATTATCAGCATAGCTGACATAAAGATCCACCAGCTCCAGGGCTTGTGCTTTATCAACGAAACCCTCATTAGATGAAAATAATTCGTCCTCAGCGGACTGAATATCGGTAGCATGCTTTTCAATGGCAGGTGTACAGGCGGCGATGGCTACAATAGCCATCAGCAATAAAATTGAATTCTTGAGTACTTTCATGGTAATTGAATTATTTTTTGAGATTATTTTTTCTTTTTGATTTTAAAGGAAAAATCATTTTATAATCAACGTCTATATTTCCTGTGGAGATGTCATCCAGTTTCCGTTTAAGCAACATCTTCCGCAGTGGGTTGACCTTGTCGATAAAAATTCTCCCTTCAATATGATCGTATTCATGCTGAATGATCCTGGCCATGACCCCTTCATATTGTTCTTCAATCAAATTGAATTCCCTGTCATGGTATTCTATTGTGATCTTTGGTTTCCTGATGATATCTTCTCTGACCTTGGGTACGCTCAGACATCCTTCATTGAAACTCCATTCTTCTCCTTCCTCTTCAAGGATATAAGGATTGATAAAGACTTTTCTGAATTCCGAAACTTCAGGATAATCTTCCGCATATGGAGTGGCGTCCACAATAAACAGGCGGATGGATTTATTCACCTGGGGAGCAGCCAGTCCCACACCTTCAGAAATATACATGGTTTCAAACATATTGCTGATCAGTTCATTGAGTCCGGGATGCCCTTTCTCAATGTCTTTTGCCACTTTTTTTAAAGTCGGATGTCCGTATGCTACAATTGGTAAGATCATGTTATGTTTATTTTTCTTCCTGTGTGTGCTTCATCTCAAGGTACGTTTGCAATATGATTGCAGCACTTACTTTATCTACCAGGGCTTTATCCTTTCGGTTCTTCTTACTGACACCTGAGTCCAGGATAGCCTGTGAGGCCAGCTTCGAAGTAAACCTTTCATCAACCCTTTCAATCGGGATGTCAGGAAAAGTCTTCCTTAAATGTTTAATAAACGGCAAGATGAATTGCTCTGATTCTGAAACTGAATAATCCATCTGCCTGGGCTCTCCGATGACCACACACGCTACATCTTCAAGTCCGATGTATTCTTTTAGAAAAGCCATAAGCCCGGCAGAGGAGACAGTTGTTAACGGGCTCGCAATTATTCCCGATATATCGGTTACAGCGATACCACACCTCTTCCGTCCGTAATCAATTCCTATGATCCTTCCCATTTATCCTTTTTATTTGTACCAAAAACTAATACGAACAAATCCTCTGATTATTATGTTCATCTGAAATTTATAATACTTGAAGCAGGCTGACTTGATAAAATAATCATGCAAATTTACTTTTTTTTCTGCTTGCATGGAATACACTTTTGATGATTCAGCGGAAAATTGTCTAATTTTGAAAAGCATAAACCATCGAAAATGCCTGATAAACTTAAAAATATTATTGAGGAAGCCTGGAAGGACAGGTCTCTTCTGAATGAACTTGAAACCAGGGAAGCCATTCACTCCCTTATTGATCTGCTCGACAAAGGGAAGATCAGGGTGGCTGAACCTGCCGGCGATGAATGGAAGGTGAATGAATGGGTAAAGAAAGGGGTTATCCTGTATTTCCCGATCAGCAAGATGTCTACATCAACTGCCGGCCCCCTTGAATTTCATGACAAGATCAGATTGAAAAAAGATTACAGCGATCTTGGTGTCAGGGTAGTGCCCCCTGCTGTTGCGAGGTATGGTGCATATGTCTCCAAAGGTGTGATCATGATGCCTTCATATATTAATATTGGTGCTTATGTGGATGAAGGAACGATGGTTGATACATGGGCTACCGTTGGATCCTGTGCACAAATAGGTAAAAACGTCCACCTGAGCGGGGGTGTCGGAATTGGCGGAGTACTGGAACCTGTACAGGCAGCCCCTGTTATTATTGAGGATAACTGTTTTATTGGTTCAAGATCCATAGTGGTTGAAGGGGTGCGTATTCATAAAGAAGCTGTTCTTGGAGCCAATGTCGTGATCACACGCTCGACACGAATTATTGATGTTACGGGCGATGCTCCAAAAGAATACAAGGGCGAGATCCCGGAGCGATCCGTTGTGATCCCTGGCTCTTTCCCGAAGAAATTCAATGCAGGGGAATACCAGGTTCCCTGTGCGCTGATCATTGGAAAACGAAAAGAATCCACCAATGTAAAGACCTCTCTGAATGAGGCCCTCCGTGAATATGAAATTCAGGTGTAGGCCTGTTCAAAATATTAATGCCATCTGTGAAAAAGATCCTCGTCATACAAACTGCCTCCATTGGGGATGTGATCCTGGCAACACCTTTGCTGGAAAACCTTCACAATACTTTTCAGGATGCTGTCGTCGACCTGGTGGTTAAAAAGGGGACAGAATCTCTTTTTACCGCACATCCATACCTGGGACGATTATATGTGTGGGATAAATCCGGGAAAAAGCTGAAAAATCTTTATGTCATCCTGAAAGAGATCCAGGCTGAACATTATGACCTTGTTGTAAATGTGCAGCGGTTTTTTCTCACAGGTATGCTTACGGCCTTTTCCAGGGCAAAGCAAAGCGTCGGATTTAATAAAAACCCCTTATCAGTGTTCTTTTCCCATCGGGTGAAACATAAGATCCATCATGGCGAATACCATGAAACAGAACGTAATTTGCTGCTTATCAGTCACCTGGTCAAAAGTGCTGTGAATAAGCCAAGGCTTTATCCCTCACCACAGGATGATGCGCTTACTTCACAATACAAAACACATGAATATATTTGTATTGCTCCGGCCTCACTGTGGTTCACCAAACAATATCCTGTAGAGAAATGGGTCGAATTCCTTCAGGGTATTCCTGTGAGCCTCTATGTGTATTTTCTTGGTTCGGCTGCTGACAGGGATTTATGTGATGACATCATCCGGCGATCAGGACATGCGAACTCTCTGAACCTGGCAGGAAAACTCAGACTACTGGAGACCGCATCACTCCAGAGAGATGCTTCGATGAATTTTGTTAATGATTCTGCTCCCATGCATCTTGCCTCTGCTGTAAATGCACCGGTAACAGCAGTGTTTTGCTCAACGGTGACAACATTTGGGTTTGGGCCGTTGTCTGATGATGCATCCGTTGTTGAGACGGATGAAAAACTTGATTGCCGTCCCTGTGGCTTGCATGGATTGACCGAATGCCCCAAAAGACATTTTAATTGTGCCTATTCCATAAAAACAGAAAAATTGCTGGATAGGACTTAATTTAAATTTTGTCAAAGAAGTGAAAGAGGAAATCAATAAGGCGCTGGCGTTTTTAAAGGAAGGGAAGCTGATCCTGTATCCCACTGATACGATCTGGGGCATAGGCTGTGATGCCACCAACTATAAGGCTGTAGATCGTATTTACCACTTAAAGCAGCGTGTAGAAACAAAAAGCATGATCATCCTGCTGGATGATGCCGGAAAACTTCATAAATATGTGAAGGAAGTGCCGGGTATCACCATAGATCTTGTCAACAGTGTCGACAGCCCCTTAACAGTTATCTATCCCGGAGCCCAGGGACTGGCTAAAAATGTAGTCGCTTCGGATGGCACCATAGCCATCAGGATCGTAAGGGATGAATTTTGCAGGGAACTCATCCGCCTCCTTGGCAAACCGTTGATATCTACCTCAGCCAATGTTTCCGGAACCATCGACCCGATCACCTATAATCAGATTCCGGCCGTGATTAAAAACGGGGTTGACTTTATTGTGGATCATCATCGCGACAGGATCGTAACAGCCAGAGCATCCAGGATCATTAAGATGGAGAATAACGGGGAATTCACAGTGATAAGAAAATGACCATGTTCAAAAGCGCCCTTATTCAATTTGCACCCATACTGGGAGATATTGAAACCAATATTTTACATATTGCTAAACTGCTTGAAAATGTTGCTGATGCCGAGCTGGTAGTTTTGCCGGAGCTGGCATCCACGGGATATAATTTCAGAGACAGGGAAATGGCCGTCCGCCTTGCCGAAAATCCTGCCGGCAGCAGATATGTTGAGATGTTGGTATCACAGGCTGCAAAATACGGGCAATACATTATCACGGGCTTTAACGAACAGGCGGAGGATAAGATTTACAACTCCTCCCTGCTGATTGGTCCGTCCGGGCCTGTCGGTGTATATCGCAAGATGCACCTATTCATGAATGAGAAAAAATATTTCACCCCCGGGGATGGAAAGCTTTGTGTGTATGATACCGGGTTTTGCAAATTGGGGATGCAGATATGTTTTGATTATCTCTTTCCGGAACCCTGGCGGATATTGGCACAAAAAGATGCGGAAGTAATATGCCATCCATCCAATCTTCTGACGCAAAATGCCGTAAAGGCCCTGCCGGGTATAGCTCTGATGAATAAAGTATTTATTCTAACAGCGAATCGCATTGGTACTGAAGCTGAGCTGACTTTCAATGGCGGGTCTATGCTCATCAATCCTTCCGGGGATTTCCTGCAAAAGGCTGATGCCGACAATGAATATATTCTGTTCCAGGATATTGATCCTCAATTATCCCGTGATAAAATGATCACCCCCCTGAACCATGTTTTTGATGACCGCCGCCCTGAACAATATACAGCAGATAATTGTTAGTACAGCACGAATGATATTATTTGCATAAAGATGTTTTGTGTCGGGAGTAAACCCCCTTTCAAACGATAGAGGAAAATGTACAGAAACAAACGCTTGAAGATTAAACGTGCGGACAAGGTTTATAATATTAAAACCACTGATAAGAAGGTCCTTAAGAATTGGTATTACCTGATGACTTTAGGCAGGAAACTGGATGAAAAGGCGCCAAACTACCTGAAGCAGGCCCTTGGATGGTCATATCATGCTCCTTATGCAGGACATGATGGTATCCAGCTGGCCATCGGGCAGGTATTTGATAAGAAAACCGATCATTTGTTCCCCTATTACCGGGACATGCTCACTGTGGTCTCTGCAGGCCTGACACCGGAAGAGATCATACTGAACGGCTTGTCGAAAAAGGATGATGTCGCCAGCGGGGGCAGGCATATGTCGAACCATTTTGCCAAGCCTGAATGGAACATTCACAATGTGTCATCATGTACCGGGAACCATACCCTTCATGCTGTCGGCCTCGCACGGGCCATCAAATATTACGGAGGGGATGGGGTGGCCATCAGTTCGCAAGGCGAATCATCCACCTCCGAAGGATATGTATATGAAGCCATCAATGGCGCAAGCAACGAGCAGCTTCCGGTGATCTTCGTTTTCCAGGACAATGAATACGGAATCTCTGTTCCAAAGGCTGACCAGACAGCCAATCCCTATGCTGCAACCAACTTTGAAGGCTTTAAAAATCTTGAGATCATATACTGTAACGGAAAAGATGTATTCAATTCGATGAACGCCATGACCCTGGCAAAGAAATATGTGAAGGAGCATGGGCAGCCTGTTATCGTTCATGCCAATTGTGTCAGGATGGGGTCTCATTCTAATTCCGACCGTCATGAATTATATCGCGATGATGCGGAATTGCAGGAGGTGTTTGTCCAGGATCCCCTGAAGAGATACAGGGAGCGCCTTGTATATTCCGGAATATTTACGGAAGAAGAACTTGATGAGCTTGATGTCAAAGCTAAAAAGGAAATCTCGGAAGCACATAAGAAGGTGCTGGCAGCTGCTGACCCTGACCCGGCCAGCATTTTTGATTTTGTCATTCCGGAACCCTATGTGCCGCTTAAGTTTAAGGATGGCATCCCCGATGGGTCTGGAAAGAAAATGCGTCTCATTGAAGCCTTAAACACGACACTGAAGGAAGAATTTAGAAGAAATCCTGACACCTTCATCTGGGGACAGGATATTGCCCATAAGGAAAAGGGTGGCATCTTTAATGTTTCAAAAGGGCTGCAGCAGGAATTTGGAAGGAAACGCGTTTTCAATGCTCCCATTGCAGAAGATTTTATCGTGGGGACGGCAAACGGGATGAGCCGCTATGACAAAAAGATCAGGATAGTGGTTGAAGGTGCTGAATTTGCCGATTACTTCTGGCCGGCTATGGAACAACTGATTGAAATGAGCCATGATTACTGGCGGTCGAACGGGCAGTTTTCTGCCAATGTGACTATCAGGCTGGCATCCGGCGGGTACATCGGCGGAGGCCTGTACCATTCGCAGAACCTGGAAGGTACCTTGACAACCCTCCCTGGCATAAGGGTGGTTTATCCCTCCTTTGCTGATGATGCAGCAGGACTTTTGCGTAGCTGCCTGAGATCGGAAGGCCCGAGCCTGTTTCTGGAACCCAAAGCCCTGTATAATGACCCATATGCAGAAGCAATGGTACCGGAGGAGTTTGAAGTTCCCTTTGGCAAGGCCCGCATCAGGAGAGAAGGCAGCGACCTGAGCATCATCACCTATGGCAATACCACACACCTCAGCCTCCTGGTTGCTGAAAAAATTGCAGAAGAGAGTGGAAAACAGCTCGAAGTCATAGACCTTCGCTCGCTCATCCCCCTGGATGAAGATGCTATAATCGAATCCGTTAAGAAGACCAACCGTGCCATGGTAGTCCATGAAGATAAAGTGTTTGCGGGATTTGGTGGCGAGATTGCTGCCCTGATCAGCAACAAGGCTTTTGAATACCTGGATGCTCCTGTGAAAAGGGTCGGCTCAACATTTACACCGGTGGGATTTAACAGGATCCTTGAGGCTGCAATACTTCCCAATGAAGACAAAATTTATACAGCAGCAAAAGAAATACTCGATTATTAAACAGGCAATTATCGCACGAATTATTTGAGCAAGGGCTTACACTTAACGTTTTTTAACACTAATCGTGCAGGGCATAACGCCTGCGGCTCAATTTTTGATTATTTTTGAGCATCATTTAATTATTTTCAAATATTCTGATCATTATGCCAAGACTATCTTACAGGTACATCCTGCCAGCCTTACTCGTCATATTTTTCTTTTTCACAGGTATAAAAACAACTTTTACACAGAATCAGGAGGTCAAAGACAATATACAAAAGCTTGTTGCCCTCTATCAAATTGTTGACTATGCCTATGTCGACTCGGTCGAGATGGAAGATCTTGTCGAAAACGCGATCATTGAGACCCTGAAAGAACTTGATCCGCATTCATCATATATCCCTAAAAGGGAAATTGAAAGGGCAGAAGAACCCTTGCGGGGGAGTTTTGAGGGTATTGGCATTACCTTTCAGATCTTCAAGGATACCATCCTGGTGATTGCTCCCATACCCGGAGGCCCCAGCGACAAACTGGGGATCATGGCCGGTGACAAGATCATTATTATAGATGATACCATTGCACATGGTGATAAAGTGAATAACCAGTATGTCATGGACAGGCTCAGGGGTAAAAAGGGGACAACGGTTGATGTAAGTATATACCGCAAAAACCGTTCTGATCTGATCGAATACACCATTGTCAGGGATAAGATCCCGATCAACAGTATTGATGCAGTCTTCATGGCCTCTCCCGAGATTGGATATATCAAACTAAACCGCTTTTCAAGGACTTCCCTTGTTGAATTTGAATCGGCTGTGGCAGAGCTAAAGCTGGAGGGCATGAGAAACCTTATCCTGGATCTAAGAGGGAATTCCGGCGGATATCTGGGTACTGCTGTAGATCTTTCTGACCAGTTTTTGCCGGGGGGGCGAATGATCGTTTATACAGAAGGCTTAAAAGTGCCGGAACAAAAATACTGGGCTACACCCGGAGGGGATTTCCAGAAGGGAAAATTGGTTGTGCTGATCGATGAAGGATCCGCATCAGCAAGTGAGATTGTTTCAGGTGCCATACAGGACTGGGACAGGGGCATCATCATAGGACGAAGGTCATTCGGCAAAGGGCTTGTCCAAAGGCCTTTTCCGCTACCGGACGGTTCTGTGATACGCTTAACTACCTCCAGATATCATACACCTACGGGCAGAGGCATTCAGAAGCCATACGATAACGGGCTTGAAGAGTATTATAAGGATGTGTATAACAGGATGAAGCATGGCGAACTTGTACATCCCGACAGCATCTCATTCCCCGATTCGCTAAAGTATTATACCCCTGCAAACCGTGTGGTATACGGTGGGGGAGGGATCATGCCCGACATATTTATCCCATGGGACTCCACATGGATTTCTGATTATTATACCGAATTGCGCAGGAAAGGCGTCCTGAACCAGTTCACTGTGCAATATGTCAATGACAATCGTGAAAAATTACTGGCTGAATTTCCCTCGGTGAATGATTATATGAAAGGCTTTATGCTGGACGAGGCATTTATGAAAGACTTTATTTCCTTCGCCGAAGGCATGGATGTGGAATTTGATGAAGAAGGATACAATACGTCAGGCGTATTCCTGAGACAGCAGATCAAAGCGTGGATGGCAAGAAATCTGTGGGATGCGAGTGCAGCCTCAGAAGTCTTTTCTGAGATTGACGACGGATTCCTGAAAGCCATGGAAGTCTTGAATGACGAGTCCTTATTCCGTGACTGGAAAATTCATTATTAACATCCTTTGATAAAGAAAATAATTGTATAAATTTGTTCACCTAAAACGCTTTATTTAACAAGAAAATATGGCAAATTTATCAACATCATACATGGGATTCAATCTCAAGAATCCCATCATCGTCGGCAGTTCAGGCCTGACAAATTCAGTAGAGAACATCATAGAAGTTGAAAAAAACGGTGCTGCTGCGGTGGTTTTAAAATCTTTGTTTGAAGAGCAGATCAGCCATATGATAAACAAAAGCATGCAGAATAGTGAGCTTGGTAATTATTATTATCCCGAAGCCGAGGATTATATCAGCAACTATACCAAGTATAATGATGTTGATAATTATCTGAAGCTGATCAGGGATGCCAAAGAAGCGGTGCAGATCCCTGTGATGGCCAGTGTCAACTGTGTCTCCTCAGCCGAGTGGATCTCATTTGCTTCAAAGATCCAGGATGCGGGAGCCGATGGCCTCGAACTGAATGTCTTTGTCCTTCCTTCAGATCCGAAAAAGGATGCTGCCCAGAATGAGGTAATCTATTTTGATATCATCGAAAAAGTAAAAAAACAGCTAACGATCCCTGTTGCCATCAAGATCAGCTCTTATTTTTCCGGCCTGGCCAACATGGCACTCAAACTATCATGGACCGACATCAATGGCATGGTGCTGTTCAACAGATTCTTTTCACCGGATATTGACATTGACAATTTCAAAGTGACCGCAACAAATGTTTTCAGCCATCCTGAAGAACTGGCCATGTCATTGCGCTGGGTTGCCATGCTCTCAAGTCGTTTACAATGTGACATAGCCGCTTCCACCGGGGTTCACGACGGAGCAGCCGTGATCAAACAACTGCTTGCCGGTGCAAAAGCCGTTCAGATAAGCTCAGTACTCTATAAAAATGGATTTGAGCAGATCGGCATCATGCTGAAAGACCTGGAGGCCTGGATGGAAAAACATAATTTCAACAGCATCGCCGACTTTAACGGCAAGATGAGCATCAAGGAAGTTGACAATCCCGCCGCCTACGAACGGGTGCAATTTATGAAACATTTTGCGGGGATAGAATAGAAAATCACAATTAATTATTTATTCCTTTTTTGAAACCTTTGCTCAAGCTGAAACAGCTATGAGACTTGAGGAGTTTTAATGTACAATTCTGTGTTTACAATTTACAATTTACAATGTGATTGTCGATGTTCGATGTGAATTTTCGATTTACACGATTGCTCAATCTAACTTCTAAAATAAATTGAATA
>JABMQZ010000017.1 GCA_013202965.1 Bacteroidota bacterium
GATAAAACAAAAGATGAAAAAGTAAAAGCACAAGAACAGATCGATCAGATCCTTAGATCAGATCGTGATACTGCCGTTCATGAAGCCACTAAAAAATATCAAGACCTGATTGATCTTGCCGAAAAACATAACTTGGAAACCACTGAGCTATACCAGGCCATGAACGATGAACTTGCGGCCATCAAAAATGAAACCTTCGGTGATGAAGGTGAAGATGGTAGTAGAAAGGATGTTTTCGGCATGGCACCTGAGGATTGGGATAAACTTTTGGCTAATGTACAGGCTGCCATTGTCATTGCACAACAATTCGGTGAAATATGGGCCAGTGTTAATGCTCGAAGAACTGCTGAAGAAAATCATGCTCTGAGTAATTACGAAGCTAACATAGAAAGAAGAAAAGAACTTCTCAATGATCAGTTAGAGTCCGGCCTTATTTCACAAACAAAATATGATAAACAAATAGAATCTTTAGACAACCAATTAGAAAGACGTAAAAAGGACTTAGCCTTAAAACAATGGAAACGTGACAAAGAATTAAGACTCTTTTCTGCCATAATAAATACCGCTGCCGGTATTACCCAGGCATTGGGATCTATGCCACCCCCTGCCTCATATATCTTAGCTGCCCTTACCGGTGTACTCGGTGGAGTACAGATCGCCGCTATTGCCAATGAACCACCGCCTGCCTTCCGGTATGGTGGTTATACTCCTGACAGGCCTACTCAGATATTGGTAGGTGATGGAAGTGAACGTGAATGGGTAGCTTCTGGCGATCTTGTAAACGATCCACAGACCGGCCCAATCATTCAGCAGTTGGAAGATTATCAAAGAGGCCGTAGAAATAACATAAGCTTCTCCCCACCGATACAGCCGGATATTGAAGCCATTTCATCTACTTCGGCACCGCAATTTTCTTCTTCCGGAGGATCCTCATATTATTCAAATCCTGATTCTGAATTGCTTGCCGGTATTCATTCACAGATGCAGCAAATGAATGAGAACAATGCACAGATGAATGACTTTTTAAGTGATCCTAAAAACCGCAGATCTACAATATCTTATGATCTATTCCATGAATACGAAGAAGAACTCTCAGATATACAATCATTGTCAAGGACTAATGCCTGATATTTCTGTCCTTTTTTTTGCATGGGCCACAATGTAATTTCGTATTCTATTCATTAATCATTAAACCTTAAAATGTCATGAAAAAAATCATTCTTTTTGTTCTCTCAATCCTTATATGCTTTGCTGCTGAAGCACAGGTAAATAAGAAATTCGGTAAAGTCACCGCAACCAAACGTGTTGTCACGCCTGTTATTCAAGGTCTTGCTGATACTACTCTTGGCACTCAATACAGTAATTGTCAGATCTCAGATCAGGCCGTAAAAGTTATTGGTCAGGAAGTCGCTTCTCAGGTTCTTAATAAATACTTTATGATTAAAGATGCAGCTTGTGTAGGTGTTACCTATAAAGCCGTACTTGCTAATGAAATTTCAGGCAGCACTTTTATTGATTTTATTCCTCTCCCACCTCTTGACCTGACTATTGGTTTTACTATTGCAAAAATAGAATCTGTACCTATTCTAAAAGTTAAAAATGTTCAGCATCTTAAACTTGATACTACTACAATACGAAGTCTGCTGAGAATAAAATATGCCCCTGCCGTTTACCTTGAATCATTTACTTCTGGTGAAATTGTCGGATGGATCATGACTAATGAAAGGGGTATTCCTTGCTATATCTATCCCAATTCAACACAAGATGGTATAGTCGTATCTGAGATAAAACCCTAACTTGAACCGCAAGATTACATATTTTTGGGAAGAAACACCTAGTGTTCATTCATGGGCCAGATTACAAGGACTGTTCACCTTGCTCTATACTTTTTGGATAACCCATATTCAAATCATGAATGATAATGTGAGCATCGAACTTATCTCACTTTATCTTATCGCTTCGGTGGCCCCGAAAACTATCCAGAAGTTTGCTGAAAAACAAAAGGGTACCGTTTAAAATGCGGTACTCTTTTTTAAGATATTTCCATTTGATTCCTTGCGCGCTACCTTTACATATTTATTTGTTACTTCAATGGAGGAATGATCAGCCGCTTCCATCACTTCCTTGGGTGATCTGCCATCACGGATCATTTGAATGATACCGGAGTCTCTTAATGAATAAAACTGTATTTCTTTTTTCAATCGCAAAGTTTTCCTCAAAACAGACCAATACCGGGCAATCTCCCTTGAATCCCTGCGTACGGGCCCCGGCCTGAAGCCGTAAGCTGAAAATAAATACCAATTTTTGCGCAAGGTGTATACTCCTTCAATCAGTTCCTTAACAAGATCAACCATAACATCCGGTATAGGTGCATACCTTGTATTGTGGTTCTTGGCTATTGATCCTTTTACAACTACCACCTGTTTTTCCAAATCAATATCACCGATCTTGATATGAGAGATTTCCTTAGGCCTTAGTAAGCTATGGAAAGCAAACATCATGATAGCATAATAAGGGCGGTTCTCTTTTTGCAGGTAATCCCTGATCTTTTTCCGATCTGCTTCATCAATATCCATTACACGTATCTTGGAGCCGGTCTTTTTCTTTTTGATCTTATCAAAAGGGTTTTGCTTGATGTATTCTTTTTCCACCATCCAGTTAAAGATCACACGGCATACGGCCAAGATATTGTTGTAGCGAACAGCACCAATCTCCCTGCTCTCCCAAGTGGTTTCCATGTAGATTACGGCCATCTGCTGATCAAAGGAAACAGCGTACATGTTTTCATCATACTTTGTCTTGATGAACTTTTGTAAAAAGCTTACCTCGTTGTTGTAGGTACGCAGGGTATCTTCACGCAGTCCTCGTTTGTCACGCAAGAATGCCTCAAGCACCTCTTTGATGGAATGATACTGACGGGAGTTTTCTGATTCAATAAAAGGGTTCCAGCCTTCGTGCAACTTGCGATTGATATTATATATCATCTTCTTTGCCCATAGCCGGCGCTCCTTTACGCTTTTGATCTTTCCTACGCGTATGCGCTTTCGCCTTAGTTGTCCCGATTGAGGGTCTTTAGCATAATAAACGATTCTCCACTCTTTCTCTTCTTGGAGGGAAGCAGGGATGTAGTCGACAACATCCCTTAAGGAATAATTTCTGTTCATAATTCTATCTGCCTGTTTATCAGGGATATGCTATCTCGATAGAATCCTGTCCCAAAATTGACCCAGCAGTTTACCTCGAATCGCTGTAATCTACTGGGTCAGTGTGTCTTAATGAGACTTTTGCGGAGAAAGAGGGATTCGTTCCGCTATATTTCAAATTTCTAACTAATTAATTATGTGCTAATTAGCAAACACGTTTTCTGGAATTTATACTCATTTTGGTGACCATATGACGCACCTATTTTTCTATTTTTGATTGTTCAATTAATTCATTCTTAGCCAATATAACTTGCTCAGCAAGGTACAGTGATTTCTCCAGAGAAAGAACTTTTTCCTTTAAATTTTCCATTTTCTCAGGATAATGTTCTTCCTGGTCCCCACTAAAAACAATTGCTTTCTTTTCATGAAACTCCAATGTTCGAGAAATATCAACACCTTCAAGTGACATTGACTCCTGCAACTGGCGTAGCCGCCTACTCGATTAGGTTTTCGTGCTTTCTTTTTTGCATTATAAATCTATCTGTCATTAAATCTAGGCTAATATTATCTGTTTGTACTCGGCTTTAAATCACTCAAAATAAAAAGAATGGCAAGTCCTCAAGAAGTCTGGAATTTTAAAGTATCTTTGTAACGGATTACATATCTTTTGATATCAATCATTCACTATCATTTTTGCTAATAAGCTTTTAAAGCAATCTATCACCGCATTAGCAGACTTCATACTTATAGTTGAGTATCAGTAACCGGTCCGACCATCAAAGTACTAAAAATTAGTCCGCCTAGGGGCTTTTAGTCAAGCGTTTACGTTTTTTTTGATGACACCAATTGCATAAAGTATGAATATTAATTCAGACAATTATTTTGGTGACAATCGTATTACCACAGCATTACTTCTTGCTGCTGGAATCGGTAGTCGCCTTTACCCCTTAACAAAAAGCTCCCCCAAATGCCTTACCCTTGTAAATGAAAAGTCAATTCTCGAAAGACTTGTCAACAATATTAAGAAACAAGGATTTAAACGACTTGTAATTGTAACAGGTTATCAAAAAGAGTGTATCATGGAATTTCTTGGTAGTAAATCAGGAGATTTAACCATTGAGTATATTCATAGCCCATTGTACAGAACCACCAATAATATTTACTCTCTTTGGATGGCTCGTAATATAATAAATGAGCCTTTTGTTCTATTTGAAAGTGATTTAGTATTAAATACATCTTTGCTCGATAAAATGGTTTTTCCCGATAGGATGGCTGTTGCTTTAATGCAACCCTGGCTAAATGGAACAACAGTTTCTATTAACAGTGCTAATCAGGTTACTCAATTTCAAAAAGGTACAACGGCTGCCTATTCCGATATTCGTTATAAAACTGTTAATATTTACAGCTTCTCGCTTTCATCATGGCAGGCAGTAATAAAAAGGCTTAATCAGTTTATATCAGAAGGTAGCGTTAATTGCTATTACGAAACTGTTTTTGCTGAAATGATTAGTGATGAAAGTTTCAAGTTAGAGTCGGTTTCATTTGACCACAAACCATGGTACGAGATTGATACTGTTCATGATTTAGCTGAAGCAGAAAAACTTTTCCCTATAATAATAAAAAAACAGGCAGTGCTTGAAATAGCAAGTGCATAATGTTTTTGTAACAATTAATAACAAATTATAGGATGGTAAAGAAATATACAACTCAAACCGAGAAATACGAATATATATCAAAACAACATGGAGGTTATTATCGTCATAATTTTATAGATCACGCTTATTTATATAATCTCTACTTCCCTCCAAAGGCTATTTTTACACATCTTAAAGATAATATTCACGATCTTGTATTAAATTACCCAATGGCACAAGACGCTCTTGCCGAACTTATTGGGAATATAATAGAGCAACCTGCCGAAAGAATAATTGTTGGAAATGGTGCTTCGGAAATTATAAAAATACTATCGGGTCATTTAGCTAAAAAAATAATTATTCCTGTACCTTCATTCAATGAATATGCCAATGCTGCACCAGAAGGTAATGCTGTAGAATTCCCTTTGGAATTTCCATCTTTTCAGCTCGATGTAGACAAATTTGCAAACGAAGCAATTAAAGTAAATGCAGACATAGCAGTTGTGGTAACTCCAAATAATCCTACCTCAATGCTTGTGCCTAAGGCAGATCTTATCAGGCTTGCACAAAAACTTGAAAAACACGACTGTATGCTGGTTATTGATGAGTCGTTTCTTGATTTTGCTGATAATAAGGAGATGATTAGCTTGGAACAAGAAATTCAAAATTACCCGAATATGGCTATCCTGAAAAGCATGAGCAAGGCATATGGTATTTGCGGTCTTAGAATTGGTTATATGCTAACTGCTAATTCAGAATTTGCTACTGCAGTACGAAATGGGATACACATTTGGAATATTAATGGATTTGCTGAGGAGTTTCTACAAATTTTACCTGAATACAAACAGGAATTTGAAGATAGTTGTAAAACAGTAAGAGCGGATAGAGATGAATTTTATAAAAAACTTTGTGCAATCTCAGGTATGAAAGTTTTTAAACCAGATGCTAATTATATTTTCTGTCGCTTACCCGATAATGCATTGAGCGGTCCAGAGGTAACTAAAAGATTATTTATAGAGCATAATATTTATATAAAAGACAGTCAGGGAAAAACTCAACCAGAAGCTGATAGATATATTAGAATAGCAAGCCGCAGTAATGATGAGAATTCAAAATTAGTTGAGGCTTTAGTTGATGTAATGTATTTAAAAAAACAATAAAAATGAGTGATTCACGTCAGGTTAGCATGCTTGGTTTTGCCAAAGATTTACCAAACATCTGTTCTTTAGCAGGGTTGCTTTGTGCCGTATTCGGGATTTATTTTGCCATTGAGGGAAATTTTCTTGCAGCAGTAATTGGTGTTCTTTGGGCAGTCCTGTTCGATTGGTACGATGGAATTATAGCACGTAAAATGAAAGGGAGAACAAAAGTACAAGGTGAATTTGGAGGACAGCTCGACTCAATGATAGATATTGTAAGTTTTGGCATTTTACCTGCAATTTTACTTTTAAGCTATGGAAATTATAATATCTGGTTTATACCAGGTGCATTTGTTATTATTGCTACCAGTGCTATTCGTTTGAGCTATTTTAACGTTTTTGGTCTTATAGACAGCAAATCATACCGAGGAATGCCTCTTGACAATAATGTGCTCATCTTGGCTTTTGTGTTTTTATTCGAAAGTTTTTTCAGCCATTCTAATTTTTCAATACTTATATACGCAACATTGATGATTCTATCAACTTTAAACTTATCATCAATACCTACCCCAAAATTTGGTGGAAAGTGGGTTTATGTGCTCGTTGCCTATGTATTGGTAATGACCACTGTTTTTGGATGGATATTATGGAGTAGAGTTTAAAACCTAAGAAAACACTATATGACTAATGTTAAAGGCGACCATTTGCCGCACCTATTTTTCTATTCTCAATTGTTCAATTAGCTCATCTTTAGCTTCTATAACTTGCTCAGCAAGGTACAGTGATTTCTCCAGAGAAAGGATTTTTCCATTTAAATTTTCAATTTTCTCAGGATTTTTTTCTTCCTCGGTCCTAATAAAAGAATGTAATGGCACTTCATGATACGCTAATTTTTTAGTAGTCATATGACCACCAAGTTCAATAGTTGACAATGACTCCGTTAATTCGTCAACATTCAAAATAAGCTCATTAAGAAATTCCTTAAAACCTATAATAATTGATATCTCAATTACAATATCAATTCTTGGACTTTCAGTTCGAAGAATACTGTAGACCGCCTGGGTACTCCTACCTGATTTTTCAGCTATTTCTCGTACAGATATATCCTTTTGACGAAGCATCTGCTTAATTAAGTTTCCATAATGGAATTTTTCAATTTCAGCCATAGTGCATTTTTTTTTAAAAAATATTTGTATTTGTAAATTAATTTGCCTTAACTTTGACAAATGTAACACAATTTATATTTGTATACGACAAATAATGCCTAAATTTAATAACATATTTTAAATAAACCAAATTATTATGGAAATTTTATTCAAATCTCAAGTCAAATTAAAACCTAACATCATCGCAGGGATCAGAAAATCTAAACACCTTAAACATCAACTATTGATACTTTTTGATATAAGCAACTCAACGCTCCAATTATGGCTTGATAAAAATAAAAGAAACTTTACTCAAATAGATTCATTGGAACTCATTAAGGAATACTTTGAATTAAATACTATCGAAGAATTATTAGATATAAACCACAAAAATCCATTGCCTATGTAAATTACACCAGAGAAACGCTATCTCGAATGTTCCGGGCAACCGGAACATTTTTTACTCTTTAGAAAATAGAATTATTAGAGGATCTTTTAAATATATGATATCGCAAACAACCATAGACAATGTTTTCTCAGCCATTAATGCCGTTGAAATCATCGGTCAACATGTTGACCTTAAAAAATCGGGCAAAAGTTATAAAGGGAAATGCCCATTTCATGATGAATCAGATTCATCATTTACTGTTTCACCTGAACTTAATATTTTCAAATGTTTTGGGTGCGGTAAAGGTGGAAATGGGATTAAATTCCTGATGGATCATAAAGGCTATTCATTCCCCCAGGCCATTGAAGAAGTAGCCAATTATTATTCCATTGAAATTATTAAGGACGATCTTTCTGA
>JABMQZ010000213.1 GCA_013202965.1 Bacteroidota bacterium
ATTTTGAATAAACACAATGGAAATTCATTAATATCAAAAACTAAAATCATGAAAAAGAACTTATTATTGATTATATTACCAATTGTAATGAGCATTGGTATTACTATACAAAGTACTGCACAAGGAGAATTCTATGGAAAGTGGGTCCTTCCAACTGTAATAGATGGCACTCATGCTCACAAGACTTTATTGCTGTCTTTTTATGGTGATGGAATTGAATACACTTATATTGATTTTATACCTCTTGCAACAGAGTTAAGTTTTTGCGAAATTGCAGCTGGAGGATATAATCCAAATTACGATCTCGAATTTCATGTTTTAAGTGAGACATTATACTCGCAAGGAACATCTTATCCATGGAATTTTGTCTGCTCACAAACCATCAATACTTTTCATCCTGAATATCAAATTATAAATCGCCCTAACTATCCAGATCGCTATTATTCCTTCTATACAGGTAGAGATTTAGATGATGCCACAAGAGATAAATTTACTTATAATGAGATATGGTTTGATGGCAATAATCCTCAAACTTCTTGTCATAATTATCTATATGGAGGAATTCAGCAAGGTAATAGTATTTCGTTTGCTATATCACCCGAAGAGAACCTTGAGAGATATCTGTATGCGACAGCTATAACAAATGGAACTGATCCGGCTGGTCTATACAGATGGACAATTACACAAAATGGTGTGAATAACAGAACTTCAATTATCACAGAAAATAGTTCAAGTTTCTCTGGAGATGACTTCTCTTCATATAACCTTGAATGGAAAAAGGAGGATGATGGCGATATTGTAATTGCTTGGATTTCGCCAAATGATTTAGTAAATGACAAAATCTATGTAGTAATCAATGGGACAGAAGAAGATTACGATCTTAACCTGGGACGAATAGGAGGAATAGAATTCTCTTCATTTAATGATAACATTTTATATATTTCATGCCCTGGAACAGGCCCTGAAAAAGGTATTATTGCAATAAATTACAATGATGGAAGCACTTCATCACCTCTAACAGATAGCCAAAATTATGGACACTCTTTTCTTCAAACTGCACCTGATGGGCATATTTATGCTGTTTCAGATGATGGAACTGAATTAGGACAAATAAACATGGGGAACGGAGTATTCTATCCTGGATATTTTAGCATTCCAGATGATTATAATATTGTATCTACATATAGGTTATTTGATAATTATAAATACTTTATCCTACCGGAAAATGATCGCCAATACTATGCTTTATCAGCAAGTTATGAAACCATTCCGGTAAGTTGTCCAGGATATTCTGATGGATCGGCAACTGTTTTCCCTTCAGGAGGAGTTCCTCCATATACCTATCAATGGTTCGACCCACAAGGAGAACTCCTACCACAATTTACAGGCCCAACTGCTGATAATCTGTATGAGGGGATATATACCTGTATAATAACTGATAGTTATGGTAATTATATAACCTTACTTATCGAAATTACCATTCCTGATGACCTGTTCACCGTGAACATCTTTCAGGAAGTGAACGGCACACAAACATGGAATAACGAATTCCAGACTTTCAGTTACGGGTTTCAAGTAATGCCCAACGCCCAACTTACGATTAATGCTTCACAGCTTGAATTTGCTGAAACAGCTAAAATAGTTGTGCATCCAGAAGGACGGCTTATTATTACTCAATCCTCCCTGGATCATTTCAACCAATGCCCAACACTTAAATGGAAAGGCATAGAAGTATGGGGAACGATTAACGACAACCAATATACCTATGCCGGACATCCCTGTGCTCAGGGTTATCTTGAACTAAACGGCTCCACAGTTATGAATTCCGAAAATGCCGTTTCCTTATGGAAAGAAGAGGAAAGGATATGGAGTTCTTCGGGCGGTATTGTTAAAGCCATAAATACCATCTTTAAAAACAATACCCGCGCAGTACACTTTGTACCTTATATAAACACCTTTCCTCCCACCGGACAAGCATGCAACAATTTAAGTTACTTTAAAAACTGTAACTTTATTCTCAATTATGAATATATCGATAATACCATGTTTTATAAGCATGTAGATTTACACGGAGTGAGCGGGATTGATTTTTACGCCTGTGAGTTCAGTAATGCTGCCAGCAACGGGGTATCGCCCTGGAACAATGGCATTGCTTCGTATGGATCGAAATTTAAAGTAGATGCCGGCTGTGATCAGCCCATTGTCCCCTGCCCTGAGCAAAATTTAATACCCTCTACTTTTAACGGCTTTTACAGGGCCATAAGTGCGCATGGTTCTCAGGTTGAAACCAATACTTATGAAGTCTGGAATGCCGAATTTACCAACAATACCATTGGTATATATAATATCCTGGTGCCAGGCGCTGTAATGGTGGATAATGATTTTAACATAGGCCTGAACGGAACAACCGATGGAGATAATTGTAATGATGTATCAAGTTTTGGTATTGATGTACACGCAGCCAATGGCTATGCCATAGAAAACAATTACTTCACAAAAATAAGCGGTGGAAATCCCGGGAATTATGTGGGGGTGAGGTTGAATAATACATTATCTGAAGCCGATGATATCTATCTCAATGAGTTTGCAGGTTTAAGCGTTGGAAATCTTGCTGAAGGAATAAATAGATCTGATGACAATAATGATCATACAGGGGTGGCTTACCTATGCAATGACAACAGCAACAATAATTATGATTTTCATGTTGCTGAAAATTCAACAATCAAAGGATTTATGGGTTCGGATGTATTACCCTCCGGCAATACCCTGTCACAAATTTCCCAAGGTGTTGTTTTACAGCTTCGTAATGATTACACCCAGGATATCACCTATTATTATTTCGATGGCGACCCATTACAGGAGTTAACAATGTATTCGGATTTTGTATATCGTATTGATGTTTCAATCGAAAACACCTGCCCTGATCATTATGGTGGCGGCGGTACAGGCATTAATGTAGTATTATCAAGTACCGAAAAAGGAGTTAAGCAGCAGGTTTATAGCCAAAATATGGCTGATTACACACTCACACTCGATTTGATCAATACCCTTAAAGATGGTGGCGACACTCCGCTAATGGAGAATGAAATTGAAACTGCCTGGCCCGATGAAATGTGGTTACTGAGGGCCGATCTGCTGGCCAACTCACCCCATCTTTCGTTCGAGGTGCTTAAGGATGTAGCCGACCGCACCGATGTATTTCCCGAAAGTGTGCAGTTCGACATTTTTGCTGCCAATCCCGAAGAAATGCGTAGCAATTTTCTCACATATCTCGAAACCAAAACCCAGCCCATGCCGCAATATATGGTGGATATGCTCAGGCAAATCGGTTATGGATCTTCGTACAAAACGGTGTTGAAAAACCAGTTGGCAAGCTATTATGGCAATGCCATTAAAGCGGCACAGGATATATTACGCAGCGAATTGTTCGACAGTATCCCCGACATGAACGAGGTTCGCCTGTGGCTTGGAAATATAGGCGGATACCAAGCCGATAAACAGATTATTGCTTCCTATTTACAGGAAGGTGATTTTACCAATGCCCAGAACCTGCTGGCACAATTGCCTGTGACATATTCACTCAGCGGTGACGACTTGCTGGCATACAACGACTATAACAGCATGATGCAGTTACAGATAAACCTGATGCAAGAAGGCCGCACTATATTTGAACTCGACAGCATCGAAATGGCGACCGTAACTGATATAGCCGAATACGGCTATGGCAGCGCTGTGTATCAGGCACAAAGTATACTTGAATATGCCCATGGATATCATTACTATGACTGCCCGGCTTTACCGGACTCCCTGACCCTGAAACAACAACACCCGGGAGGTAGTATATATTCGAATGATGCTATACATGTGAGTGTGAAACCTAACCCGGCTCATACCTGGGTAGCTTTCGACTATACACTTCCATTTAGTGCAGATGAAGGCGCAATTCTTATCATCGACATGAGCGGACAAGTAATAGAAAACATCCGCCTTGATCAAAACAAAGGCCAAAAAGTGCTGGATACACGGCATATTCCGGCCGGTGTTTATATTTATAAAATTGAATCATCAGGATACTCATCCTCAGGCAAACTTGTGATTCGATAATACTAATAAGGATGCCACGCCATGCGTGGCATCCTTTATAATGCATCAATATGAAAACACTGATCCTGACCCTGATCACTCTTCTTATCCTAATCGGTACACGGGCACAAAATAACATGCAAATTACATGGCAGAATTGTTATGGCGGAAGCGAGATGGAATCCGGCACAAATATTTTGAAAACAGACTTCGGGTTTTTTCTTTTGAGTAAAACAAAATCTGAGGATGGTGATATTACGAATTATTGGGGAGAAGGGGATATTTGGCTTGCAGCTATTGATAGCATTGGCAATTTTCTTTGGGGAAGATGCTATGGAGGTACTAATGTTGAATATCCTACAAATATTATAGCTGATGGACTAGGTAGCTATTTTATAGGGGGTGCGACATCTTCAAACAATGGTGATGTTCAATCCGGGAATCATGGTAATTATGATCGTTGGATTGTGAAAATAGATGTAAATGGTGAAATCATATGGGAAAAATGCTATGGGGGTACTGGCATTGAGTATGGGGCAAACCTGAGTATGTTATCCAATGGTGATTTAATGGTAATCAGCGCAACTACCTCAAGTGATGGCGATGTGCCGGTAAACTATGGATACCTAGATGTTTGGATCACCATTATCGACCCTGACAATGGTGAGATTCTTAAGAATAAGGTTTTTGGCAATATAGGACAGAACAATATATTCGATATCGTGGAAACCCGCGACGGGGGCTTTTTCTTTACTTCCGAAGCCCAGGATGTTGAAGGTATGGTACAAGGCACTTATCATGGAGCATGTGATGTTTGGGCAGTAAAAACGGATTCAAATCTCAATATCGAGTGGCAAAAATTGTACGGAGGCTTATCTATAGATTACCAGGGATGGGGATTGCTTGAACTGGATAACGGATACATTTTCCTGGCCAACACCATTTCAAATGACGGGGATGTGTCAGGTTTCCATGGCATTGTAGGGGATGAAGAAACATATGATATTTGGGTAGTACGCATAGATACCATAGGCAATATTATCTGGGAAAAATGCCTGGGTGGTTCAGACTATGATTATGGACGAAAACTTATCCAAAGCGATGATGGCGGATTTGTAGTATTTGCCCAGACTGATTCAGATGATGGTGATGTGACCGGACTGCATTTAAGCTATCCCTATACAAATACATGGAAAGATATTTGGATGGTGAAACTTTCGGCACAAGGTGATATTGAATGGTCAAGATGTTATGGTGGCAATGTTAATGATTTCATTAGCTTTGATGCAGTTGTTAAGAAAGCAGAAGATAATTATGTTATTGCAGGGCAATCGCCAGGATCTTCACCAGGCTATACCGATGGCGATGTAGATTGTGATATACATGGTGATTATGATATATGGTTATTCGAGATCAAAGACTGCGAAAACTACATGCCTGCTACTCCCCAAACACCCAACGGCCCCGATACCCTTTGCATTACTACCGATAGCATTGCTATATACAACACCATGCCCGCACCCGGGGCCTGGAGCTACGAATGGCAAATAGTACCGGCTGAGGCCGGCAACATCACCAGCGACAGCACTACCGCAACCCTGCATTGGGCATCCGGCTGGGAAGGACAGGCCGAAATAAAAGTTCGTAGCTGGAACGATTGCGGCAATTCAGACTGGTCGACTGTGCACAATACTTGGGCTTATTCTTGTTTAGGAGTTGGTGACATTCAACAGACAAAGGCTGCATTTTTATTGTTTCCAAACCCAGCACAATCGGAGATTAAATGTCAGCCATCAAGCGTCCATCATCAATCGTTTTTGCTTATCTATGATATCTATGGTGTAAGGCTGCAAGAGTTACAAATTCCCAAAGGGCATCAAGTGATACAAATTGATATTTCAAGCTATCCTGCCGGAATATATATAGCTGTGCTTAAATCAGAACGGGAAATCTTGGGTAGGAAGAAATTTGTAGTGAGATAAACGGAGTGTAAGTTAGAATATATCCAATCTTAGCAACAACAAATAGAAGAGAAGGTGCTTTTTGCACCTTCTCCCCAGGGAAAGAATTAAAGAATTTTAAGCCATTGCAGCTTGATATTCTGCATATTCGAATTGCAGCTTTGCGGGATCAGTTTCTTTAAGCTGATCGGCATAACCTTCGAAGTAAATTGAATCGATGAAA
>JABMQZ010000214.1 GCA_013202965.1 Bacteroidota bacterium
ATTAAAGGACGCGTTGATGCCTTTCTTCGGCAAGGTGAATATAAGCCAACACTCATTCCTTGATCCGGGACCCGGAGGGAAGTTTCGTTACTTAATTTCAAGCCTTTAATAAATTGTTACATGTAGCCATGTAACCATGTAATCAATGGATTTCACGATTAAAACATACAAACGCCTGTTGGAAAGCTTAAAGGCCGCTAAGTACGAATTCCAGCCTTTTGCTGAATTCATTGAAAACCCTGCAGAAAAGGCGATTGTCCTGCGGCATGATGTGGATGCAAAGAAGCTTAACGCCCTTCTTTTTGCAAAAATCCAGGCTGAAGCAGGAATAAAAGGGACCTATTATTTCAGGGTGGTACCCCAAAGTTATGATGAAGGGGTGATGAAGGAGATTGCCTCACTCGGACATGAGATTGGCTACCACTATGAGACCATGGACACGGCCCGGGGGGATGTTGATAAAGCTTATGATGAATTCTGCCACAACTTAGATATGTTCCGCAGGCTTGTACCTGTGAAAACCATTTGCATGCATGGCAGCCCCTTATCCAAATATGACAACCGCAGCATATGGGAAAAATACGATTACAAAACCCTTGATCTTATCGGTGAACCTTATTTCGACATTGATTTTAAGGAGGTTCTCTACCTGACCGACACAGGCAGGAGGTGGGATGGGGAAGGGGTTTCAATACGAGACAAGGTGAATAAAGAACATGGAAGTGAAATCAGAAATCAGAAATCAGAAATCAGAAATCAGAAATTGAGTTCGGAACCCGGAATCCGGAACCCGGAACTTGGTACCCGGAACCCGGAATCTGGTACCCGGAACCTGTCTTTTCATTCCACCAATGACATCATCCACGCAGCCAAAAACGATTTACTGCCGGACAAGATCCTGATAACCTTCCACCCGCAACGTTGGACAGATAAGCCGTTGCCATGGATAAAAGAGCTGGTTTGGCAGAACGTGAAGAACCTTGTGAAGCGCTTGTTGGTTAAACAAAGTGACTAAGAGACTGTGTGTCCTTTGTGGTAAAACAAACCCTAAACCTTAACTCGCACAGTCTCTGGTCACTGCGTCACAAATTCAAATCCAAACAATCTTACAGTCATAACATCATAATATCAGCTAAACAAATCAACGAATCAACCTGCTTGCAAGTCACCAACAACATACCACTTTCTGACTGGAAACAGTTTACAGAAAATCACCCCGGGGGCTCTGTTTTTCAAATGCCCGGGATGTTTGAAATCTTTGAAAAGACTGACAAATTTGATCCGCTTGTTCTGGGTGCATATGATAAAAATGATACGCTATGCGGTATTCTGCTGGGGGTGTTTATCCATGAAAGAAACGGATTAGTTAAGCTTTTATCATCCCGCTTTGTAATTTACGGTGGGCCTTTGCTTTTGGGTGATGATGAACTGCAAAAAGAAAGCCTGAATGCCCTGCTGAAAGAACTTATTGAGCAAACCCGCAAAAAGGCGCTGTTTATTCAATTCCGGAATCTTTTTAGCTGGGAGGAACATTTGCCGGTATTCGAACAAAACAGTTTTGGTCTGCTCGACCGCTTAAATTTCATACTCGATACTTCTGATAGAAAAGGCCTGCTTAAAAATATGAGTGCAAGCCGCCGAAGACAAATCAGGAAAGGATTGAACAGCGGTGCAGAGATCGTTGAAGCAAAAAACATCGCTCAGATAAAAGAGTTTTACCATCTCCTTTATCGTCTTTACCGCTATAAAGTGAAAAAACCCCTCCCTGATTGGTCCTTTTTTGAGAATTTCTATGAGCAATCACTGAACAAATCCCGGCACCCGGTATCCGGTATCCGGAACCCGATTGGCATCATCCGCCTTATTCGTTATCAAAACAAGATCATTGGCGGCATCCTGGCTCCGGTATTTGAAGATAAATGTATTTATGAATGGTATGTCTGCGGCCTGGACAAAGAATACAAAGAACAACATCCCTCTGTTCTGGCTACCTGGGCCGCTATCGACTACGCCCTCAATAATGATATTCAAACCTTTGATTTTATGGGCGTCGGAAAGCCTGATATTGCGTACGGCGTCCGGGATTTTAAAGCACGCTTCGGAGGCAAGATGGTCAACTACGGCCGGCTGACACGCATCAATAACAGTTTCCTTTATCATATTGCGGAATTGGGGTATAATGTGTTGGGCTTGTTTAAGAAAATATGATTCGGGGCGAATGGAAGACAGGAAGACTCTATGACGGGATGACTGTAAGACGGGAAGAGGTTATGAATTAAGGATTGTTTTAACCACAAAGGACTCAAACCCACACAATCACTAAGTGACTGAGTCTCTCAGTCACTTAGTCTGTTTCCTATACCCCATCCCTCGTACCAATTTACTATATTTACAAGCGCGCCATAAATAGCCAGGCATGAAAACCCGCACTCTCTACTACATATTTGCTGATATTTTCGCAGTTTCTGTGGCTTTCATGTTTTTTATCTGGCTGAAGCCCGGATCACAGCGCTTTTATCTCCCCATGTATTATCAGCCCTTCCTGATATTTTTGTTCGTCTGGATATCTGTTTCTTTTTCCATTGATAAATACAGAATATATAAGAAGAAATCCTTCAACGAGGTTCTTTTTCCTATTATAGTCGGTGATCTTATTATCCTGGCAATCGTTACGGTCCTGATCTATGCTTTTCAGCTATTTCAGTATTCAAGGATGATCGTTTTTGGTACGATCGGGGTTTCGTTTGTACTGGAAATAATTTTAGGCTATCTGTTTTATACCAGCCAAAAACTCCGGCGGGATGCCGATTATCTTGATATGTTTACAGGGCTGACCCTGAAAGCATTGAAAAAGCAGCAGAAACTTATCGATGCGGATGAGGTAATGCTGGCAAAGATCAAGGCTCGCGTCCCACCCCTGAACAAAGAACTTATTGTACGTAATTCCGGTGAAGGGGTATTAAGCTTTATTGAAAAACAGATCAGTGTTGAACAAGCGAATACCTTACTGGTGTCCACAGCAAATCGCTTTAACATTGAAAACCAGCCCGACGATTTTTACAATACCATTGTGAACCTGAGAAAGATAAATGGCATTATACGTATCAATAAGTTTTTTGAAACTGCGAATTCCAAACTGCCGCATGGGGGGATATTTATTGCTTGTGTTCAGACCAATCAGCTGGTCAAGCAAAGGATACTGAAAAAATATATCCCGCCCATAAATTATATGATTTATATTCCCTTCTTTTTCTGGAAGAGGGTGATTCCTAAATTGCCGGTCACCAAAAAGATATATTTTTTCATCACAAAGGGAAGAAACAGGGCACTGTCAAAGGCAGAAGCCTTCGGCCGTCTTTTTTCCTGCGGTTTTGAGCTGGTGGCAGAGGAAATGATCGATGGCAATCAATACTTTGCAGCAAGGAAGATCCAGGAACCCACTTTCGATTACAGCCCGACCTATGGCCCACTCATCAGGTTGAAGCGGGTTGGGAAAAACGGAAAGATCATTTATGTTTACAAGATGCGTACCATGCATCCTTATTCCGAATATTTACAGCAGTATGTTTATGAGCAATTTAAGCTGCAGGAAGGTGGTAAATTTAAAAATGATTTCAGGGTTAACACAGCAGGCAAATATCTGAGGAGATTTTGGATCGATGAACTCCCCATGTTGATTAACCTGTTCCGCGGCGACCTGAAGATTGTTGGGGTAAGGCCATTAAGCAAACATTATTTTGATCTTTATGATGAAGACCTCAAAACCAGGCGTATTAAAACCCGTCCGGGGCTGATACCGCCATTTTATGCCGATATGCCCAAAACCCTTAAAGAAATCCAGGAATCAGAACATCGCTACCTGGATGCTTACAACAAAAGGCCATTTATTACAGATTTCAGGTATTTCTGGAAAGCGATTTACAATATAATTTTCAAGCGGGCAAGAAGTAAATAGATATTGGGTACCGGGTGCCGGATACCAGGTGCCGGGGGTGTAAGTGTATGCTTACTTTAACAAGCTTTGTCGGTGTTGTATTAATTTCGTAATTCTTTTTGATAACAATATCATCATTTTCATCATTGATTCATAGTCAGAATCTTCAACATAGCCTATTTCGCGAGCAATTTCAAACTGTGTTCTTAATTCTGCTAATGACGCTTTTGCAATATAAAAATATTTAAGGCTCATCTTTTGAGAACCAGATTCATCACCTTCTGCAAGGTTTGAAGGAACGCTTACAGCTGCTCTTCTTATTTGGTCACAAAGAGAAAAATCTTTCGAAAAAGATCCTTTATTTGATGCGAGATATATATTTATAGCAAGCTTTTTAGAGTCTTCCCAAACTTCCAGATTATTAAAATTTCCCATAATAAAGTGTTTTATACTTATTAATACCAGAAATTCAATAATGTCACACTTAAATCAAAAAATTCACAAAAATTTTCTTTTGGCTTAAATCCCCGGTATCCGGTACCCGGCACCCAATAAACAAAGCATGTTAGATTCAACAACCCGGTATCTGGTACCCGGCACCCAAAATAAACAAACCATGAAAAAGCTAACAATAATCTTATTCCTCTTAATCAGTTTCGGAGTAACAAGCCAGGTCGTTTATGAATCCGTGCAGCGCACCAACATTTACGATTTTCTGGATGAGATGGCCAATGAAAAGCTCATCGACATCAACTCCGTTGTGAAGCCTTATTCGAGAACGTTCATTGCAGAAAAACTACAGGAGGCTTATGATCAAAAGGGTCAGCTCAATAAGCGCCAGATACAGGAAATTGAATTTTATATGAAGGATTATCGCCTGGAACTGGTTTATAATACAAAGGGAATGAAACCGCTCAATATTTTTCCCAAAAAAGATCATTATGCAAGCTCCCTGGATCCGATGGCGGTGACCTATCGAGACAGTATGATCGCTTTTTCATTGCGTCCCATCTGGGGCATTGAATATTTTATCAATTCCAATGAATCGGCATTTCACCGCTGGGGTGGAGTAGAAGGTTTCGGTTATATCGGTAAGAATCTTGGTGCATATTCAAGCCTGCGTGATAATCATGAAAACGTAACCCTCACCAGCCCAACATATTTCAACCAGCGATTGGGTACACCGGTTAAGGGAAGTGTAAAAGGTGGCATTGATTACAGTGAGGCCAGGGGTGGACTGATGTATTCGTGGAAATGGGGTGCCATTGGGCTTGTAAAAGACCAGCTGATATGGGGAAACAACTATTACGGATCCAATATACTATCCGGACGTACGCCTTCTTTTGGGCAGATCAAATTACAGCTTAAGCCTGTGAGGTGGTTTGAGTTTAATTATATTCACGGGTGGCTGGTTTCAGATGTAATCGACAGCACACGCTCATACTGGGATGGCGATACCTACAGGGAGGTTATGCACAGCAAGTTTATTGCAGCCAATATGTTTACCTTCATTCCATTCAGGCATCTGAATATTTCCATTGGGAACTCTATTGTTTACAGTGATATAGGAGTGCAGGCGGCTTATCTTGTACCTTTCCTTTTTTATAAATCCGTTGACCATACACTGAATTCAACAAATAACTACGCCGGACAGAATTCTCAATTGTTTTTCGACATCAGTTCCAGGAACATCAAACACCTGCATTTGTTTTTTAGCTTTTTTGTGGATGAGTTTTCTATCAGCAGGGTGACCAACAGCGATGTGCATAATTTCCTCAGCTATAAAGGAGGATTTCGCCTGAGTAACTGGCCGGTACAAAACCTCAGCCTGATCACCGAATATACCTACACCCTGCCCATGACTTACCAGCATAGAACCTCCTCCTCCACCTTTGAATCAAACAGCTATAATCTCGGACATTATATGCGGGATAATTCACAGGATCTGTACCTGGCCCTGATCTATAAACCCATCCGTGGACTCAGAATAGATCTCAGCTATAATTTTGCACAGCATGGAAATAATTATGTTTATGGTGTCTATCGGCCGGATGACGGAGCTCCGATCCTTAAAGATATTACCTGGCAGAAAAGCATGATCGGCCTGCGGGCAAAATATGAGTTCATTAATAATGCTTATGTCTTCGCCGGAGTATATTTTAGCGATATCAACGGATACGATGTCGATGATGAAACGGCAGAATATTATCTGGAGAAATTCACTCCTGAAATGTATTGGGGAAATACCACGACAATAAACCTTGGATTTAATATCGGATTCTGAGAAGGGCCGGTTTAGAAAAGGTTAGCGCCTTTGCAGTAAAAAAAAGCAAAGCCACTACCCGGAATCCAATAGATTAAACAAATTGCTTATTTTTACCAGCCAATTTTTGAAATACTAATAGTTTAATAATATATTTAACATGAAAACCAAACTTGTAACACTACTCATCATTGCTTTAATGCTTTCAGGTATTGAAGGTACTAAAGCTTGTACGAACTTTTTAATTACCAAAGGTGCCTCTACTGATGGTTCAGTCATGATCAGCTATGCTGCTGATTCTCATGTATTATACGGAGAGCTTTACCATTGGTCTGCGGCCACTTATCCTGAGGGGGCCAAGCTGGATATTTATGAATGGGATACCGGGAAATATCTTGGACAGATCGACCAGGTCATGGAAACTTATAATGTTACCGGTAACATGAACGAATACCAGGTCGCCATCGGAGAAACAACATACGGAGGCCTGTCAGAGCTCAGCAAACAGCCCGGAGCGATCATGGATTATGGAAGCCTGATGTTTATCTCTTTGCAACGATCAAAAAATGCCCGCGAAGCGATCCTTAATATGGGAAGCCTTGTTGAAAAATACGGATATTACAGCGTAGGTGAATCATTTTCAATTTCTGATCCCAATGAAGCCTGGATCATGGAGTTGATCGGTAAAGGTGAGGGTTATAAGGGCGCTGTTTGGGTGGCACGCAGGGTGCCAGACGGTTATATTTGTGCGCATGCCAACCAGGCCAGGATCACTACCTTTCCGCTTGACAATGGCAAAACTTCTATTAGTTTCGACAAGAGGGATAAGATCTTTGGACAGGATATCGCATGTGTTTATGCAGCGGACGTTATTTCCTTTGCGAAAGAAAAAGGATTCTTCGAAGGCAAAGACAAAGATTTTAGCTTTTCTGATGTTTATGCTCCCGTTGATTTTGGAGGAGCCCGATTTTGTGAAGTCAGGGTTTGGGCGATGTTCAACGACGTATACAGCGATATGGGACAATATTTCGACTACGTAAAAGGCCATATCGAGCATCACGATAAGTTTGCTGATGGGAGTAAAAATCCCAATGGTTTTGCCAGCAACCGCATGCCCTTATGGATCAAACCTGAACGCAAGATATCTGTTCATGACATGATGAACTTTATGCGGAATCACCTCGAAGGAACCGAGCTTGATATGACGAAAGATATTGGTGCCGGACCCTTTCAGAAACCATATCGTTGGCGTCCGCTCACCTGGAAGGTAGACGATGTCACCTATTGTAATGAAAGGGCTACCTCTACACAACAAACAGGATTTTCATTTGTTGCCCAGAGCCGGAACTGGCTGCCCCTGAGAATTGGCGGTATTTTCTGGTTTGGCATTGATGACGCAGCAAGCTCAGTGTATATGCCTATTTATTCATGCTCCACAAAAGCACCTGAGAAAATTGCCAGGGGATATGGCGCCATGATGGAATTTGTTGATGATGCCGGCTTCTGGGTGTTCAACCAGATATCAAATTTTGTATATACCCGCTATAACCTGATTCATCCGGAAGTTGAAGAGGTACAGCAGGCCACTGAAAAAGAATTTATTATCGTTACAACTGCCATGGACGAAGCCGCCGCCAGTCTGTATAAAACAGATCCGCAACTGGCAGTGAACTTTCTCACTGATTATTCTGTTTCCACAGCCAATAATACTGTTCTTGAATGGAAAGATTTTTATGCTTATCTCTTTACCCGTTTCATGGATGGAAATGTGAAAGAAAAAACAGCGGTTCCCGAGGGCTATATTTACCATAATCCAAAACTGGAACAACCTGGTTACAGCGAAGAGTTTTACAGGCAGGTTGTAGGAGAAACCGGTGAACATTTCAAATATATTGGGGAAGCAGGGCATTAACGGATAAACTGTTAAAAATCCATAATTCATTGCCTGAACAACAGTTCGATAAAAGAAATTTTTGTATATTACGTTATTTATTATAGGATTCATTCACACAAGCCCCAAAATAATTTATTATGAACGAACAAGCCTCCACAACAGACAACGGCCGGAGCAAATCAGGTAAGACTTTATTCATTGCCATTCTGGTCATCCTTGCAATAGCGGTTATCGGATTATTGATCTGGATTTTTTCAGTAAAATCCGACATGAATACACTTATGGCCGAAAAGGAATTACAACGTGTTGAACTTCAAGGTGAACTTGATTCGCTTATGAGTGAACATGATCAGATCAAACTGGAGTACGGAACGCTTTCTGATTCTCTTTTTGTTAAGGACAGTATTATTCAGTCCAATGCACAGGAAATCCGTAAACTGCTTGATACCCAATGGGAATATTACAAAATCAAAAAGAAGCTTGGTCTTCTCCAACAGGTAAGCCAGGGCTATGTAAGGCAAATGGACTCCCTGTATACGGTTAACAAAGAACTGACAGAGGAAAATATAGAAATTAAACAAGACCTGCAACTGGCCCACCGTGAAAACGAACAAATCGTGAAAGATAAAGCGGTACTGAATGAAAAGGTGGAAACGGCTTCAGTATTGCAGGTATATAATTTAAATGCAGCCGGGATACGTGATCGTGGTAGCGGAAAAGAAAGGGAAACAGACAAAGCCGGCAAGCTTGACAAGATCAAAGTATGTTTCACCATTGGGGAGAACAAAATTATTGATCCGGGAAGCAAAGAACTATATGTTAGAATAGCCCGGCCCGATAAGCTTATTCTCACTAAAGACCGCTCGGATGAATATACCTTCATGTACCAGGGCGAAAAAATCCAATATTCTATTGAAAAACTCATTGACTACCAAAACATGAGCATGAACATGTGCATGTACTGGTCGAAGTCTTATCCTGATAAAGAGATCATGAAGGGAGTTTATCATGTTGAGATATTCTTTAACAATGAAGTTATTGGACATACGCAGTTTGTGTTGAAATAATCAGGGTACAAGAGGGCAGGAGTGCCTGCTGCCTGATTCCCTGAGACTTTTAGTCACTTTGTCTGATCAACATCTCTTTCATGTTCTTTATTATTTCTGATAATCTCCACCCAATATAGCCATAGCGCAAAGATCACCACATAGAAAAAGGGACGAAAGAGATAATCGTGGCTAAAATCCCAGTATTGCGGCCAGTTCACCATGACCACAGAGAGGCCGACAACCCTGAAAATGTTGGTGAGGTGCATCGCAAGGATTCCCAGGGGGATAAACCATATTTTATGTTTGCCCGGGCCGGGAAAAAGCAACATCAACAGGGAAAATTGTATCATTTGCTTCAGTCCCGAACAGCCTGTATTGATATATATGATGGTTTTATTGGAAAAATAGATATGCATGGTTTCATCAACCCGCACAATGTCATATATTCCTGATATTACCCAGACAGATTCCCTGTATACCTCTTTTGCCATAGCTCCCATGGTTCGATACATGAAATCATGTACAGGAGCATAATCGAATTGTCTTGCCCAAATACGCCAGATGACATGGATCAGGACAGTGATCAACACAAAAAAAGCAACATCCTTTAATACATAAAGGTGATATTTCTTTATTATATTCCTTATCGGATCAGCCAATCCTGCCATTCAGAATGATTTGTTTTACTGCTTATATAAGCGGAATTAAGGCTTTTTGTTCATTTTTTATTTCCTTCCGAAGTCTGCAGGGATCTCACCCCATGCCGCGGTTTCCCATTTGATTATTTTGTTTGAATAATCGTGTGTTTCCAGCCATTTTATGGCCCGGTCCAGCAAGACAAATACCCTTTCATTGATCGAAACCCTTTCAAGCTTCGTATTGATCTTTTTGTCCCTGACCCATTTCATGGCTGTCCTGGAATCAGTGTAAATAGGAAAATCAAAGTCTCTTTCCGCAAGATAGGCGAGGCCGTGTACAATAGCCAGAAACTCACCAATATTTACTGTAGCATATTGAAATGGCCCCATGCGGAATAATTCAGCCCCGGATAATTTATCCACTCCCCTGTATTCCATGATGCCGGGGTTGCCGCTGCATGCCGCATCCACACAAATGCTATCCTCTATTGGCTTGCCATAAATTTTCTTCTCCTGTTCATTCAGCTTGCCAAAATCCTTCCCTATATAATTGCTATGATCATCCTCATAGGCCTGACGAGCCAGTCCTTCATCGACAAATGACTTATAAACCGCTCCGTCGAAATTTCTTATCTGTCTTTCACATTCCTGCCACGTCTTGTATATCCCGGGCTCCTTTCCAAGCCAGACAACATAATACTTTTGTTTTGCCATACACAGCTTCTTTGCCTGACAAAGTTAGTAAAAGAAGCACTGCATATTATATCTTTGTCTTCTCAATGCTATTTATTATGAAAAAGACCTTTTTGAGATATATTGCCCTCTTTATCCTCACAGCAGGCTGTTCTTCAGGATCGACCATAGAATCATTTCACAACTTTCCCGGCCAGAAATGGCAACGTTTTGAAAACCCGCTTATCAATTTTGATATTGAACACCCCAACACATTCTACGACATGTGGCTGGAGTTACATTATACCAGCTCTTTTGATACGGATAATCTTCCGGTCACCGTGATCATGTATACGCCTTCCGGGGAAATCCGCAGCCGGGATATCATCCTGAAATTAAATGTCGAAAAAGACAAGCATGGTGAGTCCGGAAAGCTTCGCGTACCCTTGAGGAAAGAATTTGCTTTTTCAGAAAAAGGGGATTGTAAATTTGAAATAGAGAACCGCTCACAAAAAATTGAGGCTTCCGGGCTTATCTCAATAGGTATAATAATGGAAAAGTCTCAATGAGCGACAAGCCTTTTCTTGACGGTCTCCTGATCCTGAATCAGTTGCTGCCTTAATGCGTCCAGGCTTTCAAACTTTTCCTCATCCCTTATCCTGTCCACAAAATATATGGTGATCGTTTCACCGTATATTTCTTCATCAAAATCAAAAATATGTACCTCGATGGTAAGGTCACCGTTGTTGATGGTTGGCCTGTGTCCAATATTGCTCATGCCCAGAAATGATTTATTTCCCCACTTGACACGACAGGCATAGACACCAATGGCTGTGATCAGCTTATATTCATCATTTAATTCGATATTGGCTGTGGGAAACCCTATTCCCCGGCCTATTTTCTGGCCCCCGACAACAGTGCCTGTAATGGAATATTCATAGCCAAGCAATGTATTGGCAAGTACAATATTTCCTTCTTTCAGTGCATTTCTAATTTTAGTAGAGCTCACTGCAATATCATTTATATCCTGAACAGGGATCTGTTCCACCCCGAAATCCAAATCTTTTGCAAGTGTAAGCAGTTCCTCAAAAGAGCCTTCCCTGTTTTTCCCGAAATGATGATCATAGCCAAGCACTAGCTTATGAACGCCAATCTTTTCAAGCAGTATTTTCTTTATAAAATTTTCGGCGCCTGTTGAGGCAAATTCCACAGTGAAGGGAATGATCACCAGATGATCAATCCCATTTTTCCCGATCAGCTCATATTTTTTTTCAAGTGTATTGATAAACTTCAGGTTTTTACTGTCGGGATGAATTACCAGGCGCGGATGCGGATGAAAAGTAATTACAACGCTTTCACCCTCACACTCATCAGCCAGCCTGACCACCCTTTCAAGTATCTTGCTGTGGCCAAGATGCACACCATCAAATGTACCAACGCTTACCACCGGGTTTTTAACTTTTCTGTATTCCTCTATGCCGTGATATATTTTCACCACAATAATTATTAAATATTAGTCTGTTTTTCCAGGGTTTCTATTTTAGTAAATGCCAATGATTAAACGAATCAACGAATAAACCCTAAATAAACCCAATACCTTTTACAGTCTTCTTGATTTTACCAAATATTCCGCAATCTGTACTGCATTCGTTGCAGCACCTTTTCTCAGGTTGTCTGAAACGATCCATAAGTTCAGTGAATTTTCACATGATTCATCCCTTCTTATCCTCCCGACAAAAACATCATTTTTTCCCTCTGCAAATAAAGGCATGGGGTAAATATCGGCTTGTATATCATCCTGTACGGTGATCCCGGGGGTTTGTGCAAGTAACTTTCTTAGTTCATCAAGCTCAAAAGCTGAATTAAGTTCAATATTCACAGCCTCTGAATGCCCTCCGAATACAGGCACCCTCACAACGGTGGCGGTAATTTGCAGGCTGTGATCATCCAGTATTTTCCTGCCTTCGTCTACCAGTTTTTGTTCCTCCGTTGTATACCCATTATCCAAAAACTTACCGCCATGGGGAAAAAGGTTTAAATCAATAGGGTGAGGGTAGGCCTTTTCGGTTTTTATTCCTTTTCTTTCACTTTTTAGTTGCAGAACAGCAGCGGCACCCGAACCGGTTACCGACTGGTATGTGGAAATCACTACCCGTTTAATGCCATATTTATTATACAATGGTGCCAGAACCATGACCATTTGTATCGTGGAGCAATTCGGATTTGCAATGATGCGGGGAAGCTTCTGAATAGAAGAAGCGTTGATTTCAGGAACCACCAGGGGGATTTTTTCTTCATTTCTCCAGGCAGATGAATTATCTATTACATAGCATTGCTTCTCTGCAAATTCAGGAGCCCATTCCCTTGAAACCCCTGCCCCTGCAGAAAATAAAGCAATGTGAGGGTTTTTTATCAGTGCATCACGAATACTGCATACAGTGTATTCCTTGCCATGAAACATAAGTTTCTTCCCTACAGAGCGCTCTGAGGCTGCCGGTATCAACTCTATTCCTTTGAACAGGCGGCTTTCTTCAAGCACTTTCAGCATAACTCTTCCTACCAGGCCTGTAACACCTATGATTGCGATTTTCATTAATAATTAATATTTGTTCTTTGTCATAGCGGACATTTTCCTAAAAATGGTATTAATCAATAGGGACAGACAAAAATACTAATTCAATGCATATGACTGTGCGAATAAATGCTTTAATCAAACGAATGCTTTATTGTTTTGTTATCATGCCGGCCCTTTGCAGCGGCCAGGTATCCGATGATTTTTCGGATGGTGATTTTATCTTAAATCCTTCATGGGGAGGTGATTTAGATAAATTCAGGGTCAATTCTTCGTATCAGCTTCAATTATATGATGACGGGGAAGACAGTGCATACCTGTTCACCGCAATTCAGGTATTTCCTGAAATGGAATGGCGCTGCTTCATCCGGCAATCTTTAAGCCCGTCTGCAAACAATCATTCCAGAATATATCTGCTGGCAGATGAAAATTCATCTTTTTTCCCACCTGACGGATTTTTTCTTCAGCTGGGAGAGGCCGGGGCGGATGATGCAGTCCGGCTTATGAAACAGTCCGGGGGAGACACAACAAGCCTTATCAGGGGAATGACCGGCATGATCGCATCTTCTTTTTCGGTCAACATTAAGGCGTTGTATTCCGATGGGAACTGGCAGCTCTTTGCAGATTATTCCGGAGGACATAATTACATTAACGAAGGAAGCTGCCAGGAGGGAATAACAAACGACAGCGGTGATCTTGGGGTTTTCTGCAAATATACCAGCAGCAACAGTAAAAAATTCTATTTCGATGATTTTTATGCAGG
This sequence comes from Bacteroidota bacterium, assembly GCA_013202965.1. Lineage (GTDB taxonomy): Bacteria > Bacteroidota > Bacteroidia > Bacteroidales > B18-G4 > B18-G4. The sequence continues at coordinate 13,786 of JABMQZ010000214.1, forward strand.
CCTGATCCAGCATGATACCATTCCGCCTGATGTGCAACATGTACTTGTAAACCCACCCGTGCGGCTGGATATACGTTTTTCTGAAAGTGTTGAAAAAGAAAGTGCGGAACAAACAGAAAATTACCATCTCAGCCATGGTGTCGGATATCCTGAAACAGCTTCAATCGACGAATTACAGGCGGATGTTGTACAGCTGTCCTTTTCTGATGAACTGCCGTACGGGGAGCTGTTACAGCTCAGCATTCAGAATGTTAAAGATCTTTCCGGAAATAAAATGCCTGATGTGCTAACAGAGTTTTCCTGGTATGATCCGGGAAGGTATGATGTGGTGATCAATGAGATCATGGCCGATCCGTCGCCCCCCCAATTACTTCCTGAATATGAATACCTGGAATTGCACAATACTACCTCACTTCCTCTTGATCTTTCCGACTGGGTATTGACTATCGGAACCAGCGAAAAGGAGCTCTCCGGCCTTCGTATGGCATCGCAGGGATATTATATCATTGCAAAGGAAGAGGCAGAAAACAGTTTTTCGGATTATGGACAATTTTATGGTCTTGAAAGTTTTTCCCTGACAAACAGCGGGCAGGATATTATATTAAGTAATGAAAACGGGGAAATGATCTCAGGGATATGTTATTCGGATCATTGGTACCGGGATGAAGATAAAGAGGAAGGTGGTTGGTCGCTGGAGCAAATCAATCCTTATAACCCATGCCTTTCCCATGATAATTGGCGGGCTTCAAAAGACGGATCCGGGGGGACACCAGGGAAGATCAATAGTGTTTTCGATGATGTGTATACTCCCATTGAAATTGTATCAGCCTGCGTTGTTGACTCGCTCAGGATCCGGGTAGAATTTAATCAGTCATTACATATGAGTACAAGTGTTTATACCCTTAATTTTTATATTGATTACGGACTGGGAAACCCTGTTGCATTATTGCCTGAAGATCTTTTTTTTACCACTTTCATCCTATATCCTGAAGTACCATTAAGCAGGGGAATTATTTATGAATTAAGCTGTGAGTCATATATTTTCAATTGCATGGGGGATTCAGCACTTATAAATGAAGTTGTTTCCCTGGGAATACCTGAAAAACCGGTATATCGTGACCTGGTTATTAATGAAATATTGTTTAATCCGTTTCCCGGTGGAAGTGATTATGTTGAAATCTATAACAGATCGGACAAGGTCATACAATTAACAAATCTGATCCTTGCTTCAGTTAAAAACAATGCGCCTTCTCCCCCCGATACATCTTTTACGGACATAAAGGCCTCATGCAGTGTAATTTTTCCGGGAGATTATGTTTTATTTTGTGGCAATATCAGCGATGTGGACAATTATTACTATTGTCCCGGTATTAAAAGATTCATTGAGTCCGAAGGCTTTCCATCCTACAATAACGAAGAAGGGACTGTTATCCTGTTTGCTGAGATGAAACAGGTATTGGATGTGTTCTCCTATCATGAAGACATGCATTTCCCATTGCTGAACTCTGTGGAGGGTGTTTCGCTCGAACGCATACATTATGACAGGCCATCGGCCGATAAAACAAACTGGCATTCTGCTTCACAAGCTTCCGGTTTCGGGACTCCCGGATACAAAAACTCGCAATTTTCTGAAATATCCGGCAGCGGAGGAAGTATTCATCTTGAGCCACCGGTATTTACTCCGGACAACGATGGTTATAATGATTTCCTGAGCATTAAATATCAATGTGAAAACCCGGGAAACCTGGCAACGATAATGGTGTTTAATGCATCCGGGCAACTTATCCGTCATCTTGTCAATAATGAGCTTTTGGGAACAAGCGGCAGTTACTCCTGGGACGGGATCCGGAATGACCGTCAAAAAGCAGATGCCGGTATATATGTCATCCTGGTTGAATTAACTGATCCCGCTGGCCAAATAACCCATTATAAGAAGACGATCATAATAGCACCGTCCCGATAAAGAAATTTTTTTAAAAAATAATAATTGGGGTATAAGGCATAGGGCATAAGGCATAAGGAAAAAGGAGGTGGTTTCTAATCGTGAAATAAAAAATGTCCCGCCGTAAATCAATAAAATCTAAAATCCTGTCAAATAACGACAATCAACAATCGACAATTTATTTATTGTTTTTGCCTATCCTGAACTGTACAAAGGTTTGCATGTAAACATTGCGGACCACGCCATCAATATACTTGTAGTTATTGCGATAAACAGACCTTAAGCCGGTAGTAAGGCTCAGCCCGAAATTGATTCTTCTTTTGGTAATATAGGTGGTCCCGATCAAGAGACCGTAGTCCCATTTATTCAATTCGCTGCTCTGATCAAAGGGCTCATCTGTTACAGTTGTGAAAGGGTGTTTTGGGTCTCCGACCTCAATATCTGCAAATCCGGTATTTTTTCCATCTAAAAGATATGATACATATCCGCCAAACATCAGGAGGAACCTTCTGCTCAGTTTATAAGACGCATAAAGCGGTATGTCTAAGTATTTATTGTCGAATTTACCATCAACCCATCCATGATACATGGTATGTGCCTCAGAAGGAATAGTGTCTGTTGGGGTAATCGTATTATACCTGTAAATGGTATCTCCCGATACCGGTGTATGGAATGTTGAGCCTTTATAGGAATACAAAAACTCCCCGTGCAAAGCCCATTTTGTTCCAAGTTCGTATGCCCAATACATACCCAGCATGGGCCCGATCCCAGGCTTGCCTGTTGCTCCTTTTTCGGCAGCACCCACCGGTGTACCAATATTTAATCCGCCTTTAAGCCCAAACTCCATTTTCTGGGCCTGTATATTAATTATACAGAACCACAATAGTGCAGTACTAAACAAAATTGGTTTCATGGTTTGCCCACCGCTAATTATATACCGGAATATTTTGATCACTCAAAAATAAGACTAAAATCATCAACATATAGTGTGCTTCCAACTTTTCCCTGGAAATTTTCACCTCCTGCACTGGCAGCAAACACCATTTCAATTGTATCCACAATATCTGAAGAAAAGTATATTACTTCCAGGTCAAAGGGTGTATATTCTTCAATGGTGTCTGTTGTCCGGTAGATAGCTTCACCGATTATCTCTCTCTTGTGTTCTGTGACATTCCATTTCGAAAGAGTAGTCCTGATTTCACATGAATCACCGCCAGCACCGGCGTATTTATAATACCCCAGGAATCTTATCGGGCGTGATTTATAAGGCACACCTCTGATCAGACTTTTCAAGGGATCTTCCAGGTTAACAGAAAAAAGTCCTGTTGAAAGGCTCCCCGCCAGGAGGGGCATGCCAATGGCTTCATTTGTTACCATTTTCGCGGCATAGTTCCCTGAATAAGCATCCTCTGTTTTAAAAAGCAAAACAGGATAAATAGCAGGGTTTAAATCCGCCACCTTATTTGCAGACGCCCACACACCATGTGGAAACGGGTTTTCATAATTTGGTGTGGTGATCCATTCTTCCATATCCATATTGGGAAGAACATTGGAGGCAAGGGTTTGAAACTGTTTCACAGCAGAGTTGCCAGTTGTTTCGTTGCTATTATATGATCTCATCCTCACATAATAGGCCGTATTGGAAGTAAGTCCTTCAACAATGAACATTCCGTTGATTTCTACCTCAAGATTATTATAATCAGGAAGAATGTTTATAAAGCTTTGGTCTGTAGCAACATCAACCACATAACCCTGTGCCCCGACAACACCGATCCAGTTCACATAAAAGTAATCGGCATAAACATGTAATGGGTCGTTTATTCCTGGTGCCCGGAGCGGATCATCTTCTTTCTTTTTACATGAAGATATTACGATGGCTATAAGCAGTATAGCCGTTAATAAAAAACTAAGTTTTTTCAACATTACATTAGGTTTTAATAATTACTATCTGCTGATCACAAATTGTCCGGAACTGATCTTTCTGCTTTTTTCAAACACGCCGAAGTAATAAGTACCCGCTGCAAAATTACTCACATCAATGCTTTGATCTGTTCCATTCACAAGGCCACTGTATATCTGTTGTCCGTCATTGCTATAAATATTCAGGCTGGCATTCACTTTTTCTCCAAAAGAAAATGACAACTTATCACTGGCAGGATTAGGAAAAACGCTGGTATTAACAATGTTTTCAATATCCTCAATTCCGGCTTCATATTCCAATGTGAGGTTGTCAATGAACATATAGGAGTCTTTATTGGGTGAAACCATATTTGACGAAACAACAAAGATGTTCATGGTATCCGGATCATGAGCATTGAAGAAATTTATTGGGATACTGAAACTCGTCCAGTCTGCAATAACATCTGCTGTATACATTGCGCCAATTCCAATGGTGTCCGTTTTTCCTTTTGCTTCGATATATTCAGTAAATATTGCCATCACAATGGTAGAGTCATTTGCTGCAGGGAAATTTTTAAAGTCACCGTTTAGCGTTATAGGCCTGTCAGTAAATGGTATTCCTCCCTCAATGCTAGCTGTAGCAGTTGGGATATCAACTACAAATTCTCCAATTGTAACAACACCGGGAGAAACAAATTCACCAATAAGTAATTTTGATTCAAGTTTTGCTGAATAATCTCCTGTTGATGCATCATTTGATTGTGTAACCGTAAATTGTTGCAATAACAAAGTGGATTCATTCGGAGTTGCCCAATCTACAGGATTACTATAACCAAGTGTATCTTCCGTCCAGTTTTCAAAACCGCCGTTTGGAATTTGCTGTTGCGCTGATACAGAGGCAACAAAGAATATTAACATCATTCCTGAGAGTATAGTTTTTTTCATATTTTATAATATTTATTATTGTTTATGTGGAGTCAAAGATAAATAATATTTTTTTTGTGCTTCATTTTGAATAAACAAAACTAATTTTATAGGACTGGGGATATAAACCCCAGGGGCATATAAAGCGTTTCACTTAACAATTCTTAACATTCATTAAGCAATTTTAAAATATCAAATTGTACTTTAATGTTAATATTGATACCTTTTTAAAGATCTTATGGGGGGGTGTTTTGAAAAAGTATGTTTTTTTTATTCTATTGCTTACTGCCGTTAAGCTGTCGTTTGGACAAAACGTGGTAAATGACAGCCTGTATCGTTTTTTGGGAGTTGTGCTTCATGCACGGGATAGTATGGCTTTACCAAACGTCCATGTGCTTAATCTGAGTAAAGGCACAGGAACCATCACCTCTGAAAATGGTAGCTTTATACTCAGTGTGAGAAATGCCGATACCATTAAATTTTCCAGTATTGGCCTTGAAGATCATCATATGATCATTCGTTCCCTTTTGCTCAGGGATACGCTCATGATCTTTTTAAGAACGGATACGGTCCAGATGGAAGAGTTCACGGTTTATCCTTTTCCTCCAAAACGTTTTTTTAAATTGGTTTTCCTTGAAACCCGGGTTCCGGATGAGAAAATACCAGAATTTCATTTCCCTGGCATTAAAAATGATCCCGCATATACACCACCAACCGGCATCAGTGTGATGGGGCCGACCCAGTTTCTTTATAATACCTTTAACAAAAAAGCCAGAACCAGGCGAAAACTTATAAAGAACAGAAAGAGATATTCGAAGTATATTGTGCCGGAGGCGGGTGATTCTCTGGTGTACCCGGAGAAAATAGATTAAGAGACTATAAGATGGGAAGAGGTTATGAATTATGGATTATGGATTAATTTTCCTCCAGAGGCGGGCAGGCAGGCTGATTTTCCGCAGAAATTGCACGATGGCAATGATTGCACGACGTTTAAGATTGAGCGAAATTCAGAATTAATCACTCTCCACTCAAATTCATCACTCGGCACTCGGAACTCGGCACTCGGAACTCCCTGTTTCTTATCTACATCATCTTCTGAAACACCTGCCACCAGCGGTCGGGGATATTGTCTTCGCAGGCATCCTGGTAATCGCGGTGGGAGCAGGGCACCATATAATGGCGTTCGTACTTGGTCTTCAGACTGGTTTCCACGGGCACTTCCATCCACCAGCGCTCGCTCTTCTTGCTTTTGTAAAAAATGATCTCGTCCTTGTGGTCTCTGATCTTCACGTGGAATTTCACATACTGGTCGCGGGCCTTGGCCGGATAGTCGTCCTTGCGCTGGTAAAAGCCTTCGAGAAAATACCATATGGCTTGCGCAATGAGCATGGCGGTTTGCTCCTGCCGGTCGTAGCTGGGATTGTATTCGAAAAAGCATATAGAACTAAGTTTGTCGCTCAGGCCGGCATAGCGGACGATACGACAAAGTTCTTCACCGTTGAAGCCATTCGGTCCGGCATTGGCATTGCCAGGTGCATCGGAGCTTCTGACGGCCGAAACATCAATGCTCAGCATGTCGGCATTCCTTACCACCGGCTCCACATCATCCATATTATCCCGCACATTGCCCAGGCGATAAATATCGAAAAAGAGATTTTTCATCAGGCCAATGGCATCCTGGTCGACAAAATAGCTCTGGTAGCCGATATTGGTAAAATTAAAAAGATAGTTTGGCTGATGCAGGATGATCTTGCTCAGGTAAGAGCGTGAATTGATCTCCTGGCTGTCCTTTCCCAGGTCGAACATGGGGTCTACCGCCACGATGTTGATGATCTGTCCGAGATTTTCATAGGCACGGTAGACCGGGTAACTCAGGTCCTGTCCGCCCCCGATGATCAGGGGGATAATGCCATGAGATACCAGCTCAGATACCACGTTGGTTACTGCAAAATAAGTATCGTCAACAGTATAGCCTTGCATGATGTTTCCCAGGTCAGCAACCTTCACCTTCTCGTTCCCGGAAAACAAAGTATAAAGGTGTTTACGGATGACATCCGCTCCCATGGCACATCCTTCATTGTTAACTGAAAGCCGGTCTTCGCTCACGCCAAAGATGGCAATATCAGTTTCTGAAAGATCCGGGAAGCGGCCATCATGCTGGTAGATGTCGATAATTTCCGCATATCGATTTCCAGGAACGTCGCCACCTTCCGTCAATAAAGAAGTATCAATGGTTTTGAAATAAATTGCAATGTCCATCTTCTGCTTTTAAGATGTCCAAAGATAATAGAATTCATTGAATACAGAAGTCAGAAACTCTCAGTCCCCCAGTCTCAAAGTCCCAAAGTCTCCCCTTCTCCCAGTCCCACAGTCTCCTCTTCCCCCCATCTCCCCATCTCCTCTTTTCAAAGTCACAAATTCTCAGGCCTTCAGGCCTTCTTCCCTCTCCCGCCCTTACGTTTCCTGGGTTCGTTTTTGGGATCTTTCGATATTTCGATACAATCTTCCAGTGAAAGCTTTTCAGGATCCTTGTCCTTGGGGATCTTAAAGTTCTTTTTCCCGATGGAAATATAAGGGCCATAGCGTCCGCGAAGGACTTTCACATCCTTGTTCTCCTCATACTCACTGATGATCCTGTTCTTTTCTTCCTGTCGTTTGGCCTCAATGATCTCCACGGCACGTTGATATGGAACATTGGAAGGGTCATCCGTTTTTTCCAGGGCAAAAAAGGCATTGTTATGCTTGATATAAGGGCCGTACCTTCCAAGGGCAACGATCATTTCATTTCCTTCGTATTCACCGATAGTTTTCGGGAAACTGAAGAGGGCAAGTGCATCTTCAAGATTGATATCATCAATGCTCTGGTCTTTTTGAAGCCCGGCAAAACGTGGTTTTTCTTCCGAGCTGGTATCACCAAGCTGAACCATAGGGCCAAACCTTCCGATCTTCACAAAGACGTTCTTTCCTGTTTCGGAATCCTGCCCCAGCAGCTTCTCACCACTGAATTTTTTTGATTTTTCCTGGGTGTCGGTGACCTTATCATGAAAGGGTCTGTAGAACTCTTCCAGCATTTCATTCCAGGCCCGCTGTCCGTTGGCGATGTCATCAAACTCTTTTTCAACCCCGGCCGTAAAATTATATTCGAGGATATCCTGAAAATACTGCATCAGGAAGCTGTTTACAATAGTACCCAGGTCGGTAGGGATCAGCTTGCCTTTATCACCCCCCACTTTCTCTGTTGCGGTTTTTTCTTCTATAACACCTCCGGCCAGGCTCAGTTGTATAAACTCCCTTTCGATGGCGGGCTTATCGTTTTTCTTAACATACTCTCTTTTCTGAATGGTGGAGATGGTAGGGGCATAAGTTGATGGCCTTCCGATGCCGAGTTCCTCCATTTTTTTTACCAGGCTGGCTTCTGTATACCTAAGGGGATGCTGCGTGAAACGCTGGGTGGCCAGTATACTTTCCGGCAACAGTGTGTCACCTTTGTTCACAGGAGGCAGTGTGGTACCGTTCCCGTTCTTATTGTTATCATCCGTTGACTCTGTATATACCTTCAGAAAGCCATCGAATTTGATCACTTCACCCCTGGCAATGAACTTTTCCGTGGAGGTGGAGATGTCGATGGAAACATTGGTTTTTTCCAATCTTGCATCCGCCATCTGGGAGGCCACTGTTCTTTTCCAGATCAGGTCGTAAAGCTTTTTGCCGGGTTTATCTGCGTTTACGCTTTCATTACTGATAAATGTGGGCCGTATGGCTTCATGGGCTTCCTGTGCCCCTTTGCTTTTTGTACGGTATTTCCGGATCTTTACATAATCCTCTCCCCAATTTTTGGTGATCGCTTCTTTCGCGACGGCGAGGGCCATATTCGACAGGTTCACAGAATCTGTTCTCATATAGGTAATGAATCCTGCTTCATAAAGCTGTTGTGCGATCCGCATGGTATAGGCAACCGGGAATTTCAGTTTTCTGCTGGCTTCCTGCTGCAGGGTAGATGTGGTAAATGGCGGTGCAGGCGATTTCTTTGCAGGTTTGGTTTCAATATCTTTGATAGAAAATTCTGCACCGATACAGCTTTTGAGAAACGCTTCTGCTTCTTCCTTACTTGCAAACCTTTTTGGGAGCTCAGCCGAAAGCAGGGTTTTGGTATCCTGGTCTTTGAGGTAGAATTTTGCGGTAACACGAAACGAGAAGGTGCTTTCAAAGTTTTTTATCTCCTCTTCACGTTCCACGATAAGCCGGACGGAGACAGACTGGACACGGCCGGCAGAAAGTCCGGGCTTAACCTTTTTCCATAAAAGAGGTGAAAGTTCATATCCCACCAGGCGGTCGAGCACACGCCTTGCTGTCTGTGCATTCACAAGGTTTTTGTCGATATTCCGGGGTGCTTCAATGGCTTCTGTAATCGCGGTTTTGGTGATCTCGTGAAAGACAATGCGTTTCACTTTATTTTCATCCAGGCCAAGGGCATTTACCAGGTGCCAGGAAATAGCCTCTCCCTCGCGGTCCTCATCAGTTGCAAGCCAGATGGCTTCTGCCTTTGAAGCCAGCTTTTTTAGCTCACTCACAATGGTTTTCTTATCCGGGGAAACCTTGTACTGAGGAATAAACCCATTTTCTATATCCACACCCAGATCTTTTTTGGAAAGATCCATTACATGTCCGAAGCTTGACTTTACAAGAAAATCCTTGCCCAGGAACTTTTCAATTGTTTTTGCCTTTGCGGGTGACTCTACTATTACTAAATTCTTTGCCATAATACTTATTAATACCTAAAAACCTAAAATGTACCCAAAAAATCGGGACAAAAGTAATACAATAAAAACGTTACATCCAAAGGGGGAACAAAATATTCACTAAATTGTTTCTATTTCTGCATGGAAATTTCTTTATTTTTGCAGGCGTGCAGGACCATATTAAAGTGTTGAATAATAATGTTATCTGAAAGAAATCAGGAAGCTTGGAAGAAGTGAAAAAAATATATCTTGAAACCTACGGTTGCCAGATGAATTTTTCCGACAGTGAAATTGTAGCATCACTCATGCAGGATGAGGGCTATGAGATCTGTGAGAAAAGTGATGAAGCCGATGTGATCTTTGTAAACACCTGTTCCATTCGCGACAATGCGGAACAGCGTGTACGCAGGCGATTGCGTGAATTAAAATCCGTAAAAAAGAAAAACCCTTTTGTAAAAATCGGTGTGCTGGGATGTATGGCTGAAAGGCTTAAGCAGCAGTTGCTGGAGGAAGAAGAAACTGTGGACATGATCGTTGGCCCGGACGCCTACCGTGACCTTCCGGCATTACTGGACAAGGTGGAGGATGGGCAGAAAGCCATTAACGTGATCCTGTCTACCAGTGAGACCTATGCTGATATTACTCCCGTCAGGCTTGACAAAAGTGGGATCACTGCCTTTATTTCAATCATGAGGGGCTGTGAAAACTTCTGTGCCTATTGTGTTGTGCCTTTCACCAGGGGAAAGGAAAGAAGTCGTGATCCGCAAACGATCATCAGTGAAGCAAAAGCACTTTTTGCAGATGGCTACAGGGAGGTAACCCTGCTGGGGCAGAATGTAAATTCATATTCATGGGAAGAGAATGGCAGGAAAATAAATTTTGCAAGTTTGCTTGAACGGGTTGCTGAAGTAGATCCTTTATTAAGGCTCAGGTTCGCAACCTCACATCCAAAAGATATTTCAGATGAATTACTGAAAACCATTGGTAAACACCATAATATTTGTAATGCAATCCATCTTCCGGTCCAGTCGGGAAGCAGCAATATCCTTAAATTGATGAAAAGGAATTATACGCGGGAGTGGTATCTTGACAGGATTGCAGCCATCAAAAAGTATGTGCCGGACTGTGCGGTTTCAACGGATGTAATTGCAGGCTTTTGTTCTGAAACGAAGCAGGATCATCAGGAGACCATTTCGCTTATGCGGGAGGTAGGCTTTGACTACGCCTTTATGTTCAAGTATTCCGAAAGGCCCGATACCCTTGCACAAAAAAAACTGGAAGATGATGTGCCGAAAGATGTAAAATCTGCCAGGCTGCAGGAAATCATCGATCTGCAACAGCAACTGTCGCATGAAAGCAATAAAAATGATATCGGGAAAACCTTTGAAGTCCTGATTGAAGGCTCTTCCAAAAAATCTAAAGAATTTCTCATGGGACGGAACAGCCAGAACAAGGTGGTGGTCTTTCCGAAAGAAAGCTATGCAAAAGGAGATTATGTTCATGTAAAGATCACCGGCTGCACTACTGCCACACTTATGGGTGAAGCGGATCCATTATTTTAATAAAGGCATCCGGCACTTTGGTAACTTTACGTTTCTCCCAATCATAAACGATCAGCTTCGTGCTGCCATACATCACCTCGATGTCGTTGCGCATGACACTGTAATGCATCACGAAAGAAATATTGTTCAATTCTTCAATATGGATGAATACTTTTAGCTCATCTCCCCTGAACACTTCCTTCCTGAAAAACACATGTGCCTCGCTCATGATGAGGCCGGGCCCTCCGATGTTGCTTTCAGAAAAACCATACTGTCCGAGGAAATGGAGTCTGGCATCATGGAAAAGGAGCAGGGCCTTGTCATTACCCATATGGCCCCCGTAGTTGATGTCGCCAACCCTGACGGTATAAGCTCCGGCAAATGTTTTATCTGGTTTCATAGACAGAAGGTATGTTTCCGGCAAAGTTAAACTTCTCCCTGGAAATTATGAAAAGCCCGGGCCTGCATCCATTTTGATTTCTTATCTTTGATGCTTCATTTCAACACATTCATTGTGATGAAGCATGACCTTAAACATTGATGTTAACCTATAAACCATAAAGCTATGAATGAGTTTTTTGCAAGAGAATTTTATTACAACACAGTTGGACAATGGGCCATTGCCATGGCCATTATTGTGGGTACGCTGGTTGCTGCCAAGATCGTATACTGGGTATTCGGCAGGATCGTTAAAAAACTGACTTCAAAGACCAAAACCAGACTTGACGACATCATGGTTGACATGCTGGAAGAGCCCATTGTGCTGGTGGTTACCATTGGCGGTGTGTGGTTTGCCATTAACCGCATGTCTTTTCCCGATGGAATACAGAATTGGATCAACACAGTATATTGGGTGATCATCACACTTACTGTGGCCTGGCTGCTCGCACGATTGGTAGATGCCCTGATCAAAGAATATGTTGTTCCCCTCACCCGGAAAACAGAAGGCGATCTTGATGACCAGATCATCCCTATCGTTAGGAAGGCCGTACGGGCAACGATCTGGATATTGGGTATCGTCATTGCCCTGAACAATGCAGGATATAATATCGGTGCTCTGCTGGCAGGACTTGGCATCGGAGGCCTGGCCCTTGCCATGGCGGCAAAAGATACGGTAGCCAACATCTTTGGTGGGATCACCATTTTTACCGACAAGCCCTTCAAGATCAACGACCGGGTGAAGATAGGTGGATTCGATGGAACCATCACCGAAATTGGAATTCGCAGCACACGCCTGAAAACCCTGGAGAACAGGATTGTTACCATTCCTAATTCCAAGTTTACCGACGGCATGGTGGAAAATGTCAGCTCAGAACCACACCGAAAGGTGGTCCTTAAACTTGGGTTGACCTATGATACCACCGCCCAAAAGATACAGGATGGGATGAAAGCTCTGCAGGCCATCGTTGATGAAACTGATACACTGGAAGAAAATAGCGTGATCAGTTTTACCGAGTTTGGCGACTTTGCCCTTGGCATCCTCTTCATCTATTATATTAAGAAAGATGATGACATCATGGGAAGCCAGACCGTCGTGAATATGGAGATCAAGAAACGTTTCGAAGCATTGGAGATTGATATGGCATTCCCAACCCAGACCATATATACCATCGCAGAAAAGCAGAATTAAAGCAACTTCTGATTTCTGCTATCTGCTATCTGACTTCCTTCAGCTTTTTTGCCTTCATGCGAAGCAAAGTCCGCGTTGATGTTCCCGGGGGGAGACAATCGGGCTTTTTGATCCGGGCAGCGCCGGGGCCCAGGATTCCCAGCAATTCTCCACTATGGGCATCGATGACTGTTCCCAGGTACATACGTTCACGGTCTGACCAGAGATAGTGCAGGTAGGCGGTGTTTTCTGTATTCGATGAAATGGCTGCCTCAATTTCCTCCTGTGTGGCGATACGAAAAGGATGTTTGTAATACCTGCCTGCCAACTCCCTGTCTATCCCTTCCGGAACAAGATCCTCGGGAATGAGAAGTATTTTGTCTTTCAGTGTGGATGAGTTCTCTTTTGGGATCCTTTTCGCATAGATCCCGCCCTTCGGACTTTTATTAAGAAGTGCTTTTTCTATTTTATTAACGAAAGTTTTTATGGTGAAGATCAGGTCGTTTTCCGATAAGGCCAGGCCGGAAAATGATAATTTGAAAATATACTGTCCTCTGAAAAGCTGCCCGGTCATCTCCATGTCGGGCATAAGCGGAGAGCTGTACAGGCTGCGATCTACCATCTTCGAGTCGAAACGCCTTCCATCTTCCGAAAGGTATAGCATAAAAGTAAAGGATGGGAACCAGAAAATATCGCCTGAGCTTTGCTGCCCTTCCCGGGATGGGCCTGCCGAAAAGATCACATAGTCATGGCTTTTTGATGCGATGACCGAGGCCACCCTCCTCCCGCCCATAAAGATAATGCTGTCGCTGAGGGTCCAGTATTGCGGGAAGATCTTTCGAATAGTTTCATTGTACCATACCATATGCAGGGAATCGCAAAGGGAACCTGCTTCCTCCCCGGCATCAAACAGGGCTACAATGAGGGGCCGCTTATTCAGCAGTTCTGCTTTTTTATGGTCCGCGCGGATGAACTGGGCATACGACTGCAGGGCAATCAAAAAGAAGATACTTATAATAAAGAGTTTTCGCATAGAGAAAGCTTATGCTGCAAAGATAACAAGGAGTATTGAGATATTGGTATTGCGTATTAAAATGTACGGGTGATGATGTGATGTTTGACTCAGGATAATGGAATCTGCATGATGAAAACACATCCTTTTGCGGGAGAGGATTCAATAGAAAGGCTTCCATTAAGGAATTTTACGCGCGACTGTATCGTTTGCAGTCCCAGTGTTTTCCGTTCCTGTTTTTCTTCAACATCAAAACCGACCCCATCATCAGCATAGCGGATATCAAGCCATTTCTGGCGTACATTAATTTGCAGTTCTATTCGCCTGGCATCGGCGTGTTTTAATGTGTTGTTCACCATTTCCTGGATGATCCTGTAAAGCATGATCTCCTGGTTTTCGGGCAGGCGCTCTTTTGAGCCAATTATTTCTATGTGGGCATTAAGGCCTCTGGTATCATTCAAACTATCAAAGAGATCTTCCAAAGCTTCATATAATCCAAGTTTTGTGAGCAGGCCGGGCATCATGTTGTGTGATATTTTTCGAACGTCCCCGCTTGCCTGATCCAGGAATTTTGATGCTTTTTCGATCAATGCTTTGTTTTCCGGGCTCTTGTCCCTGATCGCTGAAAATTGCATTTTTGTGGCAGAGAGCAATACCCCCAGGCCGTCGTGTAGTTCCCGGGCAATCCGTTTGCGCTCTTCTTCCTGTCCTTCGACAAGGAAACGGGCTGCCAGCAGCTTCTTTTCTTCTTCCAGTTGTTGGATTTTTTGAGAGGCGATGATCTTTTCTTTTCTCACTTTCGTGCGGAAATAAATAAATGCAAAGAAAGCAATGATGATGATGCCCACGCCTGTGAAGAAATACCAATTGCGTTCATTGGTTCTTTTTTGCAGGCGAAATTCTTTTGAGAGATTTTCATTTTCCAGTGACAGTATATGTGCCTGGTCTCTTTCTTTTTCGTATTTAAACATAAGGTCACTGATAATTTCAGCCTTTTTACGATTGAAAATACTGTCTTTAATAATGTCGTAACGAGAAAAGAATAAAAAGGCATTCTTAAAATCTCCTGCATCATAATAGGTTTCTAACATACTTCCAAGTATCTCTTGTTGCCTGTATAAGTCAGTGCTCACTATGGCTAATTGAAGGCTGGAATCATACAGGATCAGGGCCTGCTCAAATTTTTCCTGGCTGGAGTAAACCCATGCTTTACACTGCAATGCGGTAATCATTCCCTTGGCAATGTTCTGTTTACGGTAATAAGTCAGTGCCAGATTATAATTTTTTAAGGCCAAATTGTGTTTCCCCTGTTTCTGGTAAATAATTCCACAATTAAGATAAACGTCATGAATACCTCTTGCATCTTTTGCTTCTCTGTATAATGAATCAGCCTGATGATAGTATTCCATGGCCCGGACATAATCATCCTTTTCATTTGCCAGATTGCCCAGGTTGATATAGAGTATGGCCATGTTGGCCATGGCTTCATGGTTTTCATAAAACTTAAGGCTCATATTCAGGTATTTCCCGGCATTTTCAAATTCTTCCAGCCTCAGATATACTTTTGCCAGATTGCCCAGAATTCTTCCCAGGCCATTTTCACATCCGCTCAGCTCATACAACTTGATGGCATTGTGGTAATATATAGCTGCTGAATCATATGTTGCAATTGTCTGAAAGTAGTTTCCTATGCTATTATTAACAGCCATCATCCGTGCGGTATCCTTTTTTTCACGGTATATGCGAAGGCTCTTTTTGTAATTGGGTAAAACAGAACTATTATTGCTTAAGTTGCGCTGTAAATTTCCAATATGAAAATAAGCTTTGGCCAGACGCATGCTATCCTGCAGCGAATCGCATAATTCCTGGTACCTGAAGGCAAAAATCAGCGAAGTATTTAGCTCACCAAGGCTTTTATAGATAAGGCTTTTTTTGTACAGCGCATCAGCACGGCCTTCACGATAGGCCAATGCCCTTGATAGCCTGAGTGCCTGATCGCAGAACAGGAGTGCAGAATCCTGGTCTATTGAGCGATAATCCTGGGAAAGCAGGATAAGCTTATCCACTTTTTCCGTATTATCATTCTGGCTTGCAATAAGCTGGGAAAGGCTGTCCACATTATCAGATGAGTGTGTTGCATAACATGCTGCCCGGAAGCCCACATTCGGAATAATATATACCAGAATGAGTATAAAATATTTCAGCATCTTTTTGTTTATAAAATCTCTATGTCTGCATTTTCTGAGGTGGTTGTGACCTGACCTTTTTCAATGCCATCTTTAAATACGGTAGTAGTTACAGTGTATTCGTTTTCTCCAATTTCAGCTGCAACCTCCTCCTCGCTTGGGATACCTTCAAAACCAGTATCGATAACTTTCACCAGTATTGGCATTGTTTGAGAATACCTGCCATCCTCGCCCGGGGGATTCATTGCCCTTAACTTAATAGAAATTTCATTATTAATCTTATCTATGTCATCCGGGGGCGGAGTTGGAATATTTTCATTAATATTTAACAGAACTGTAACAGTTGCTCTAACATAGATTGCGTTATGATCACTGATATACAGAAAATCAAGACGTTGGGTTGGTTCGTACAAAGCCATAATATTTTAGTTATTGGGTTAATTATAAAGATTATTATTCCTCTAATATATAACAATATACAGAAAAACACAAAACTTTTCACGTCTGCCGCCTGCGTTCCACCTAAAACTTCAGCGCAGCACTGCCGGCAAGACTTTGGCAGCCGGTGGATGACATGAACGAATCCAAAGAAAGATTAAATCAGTTCGATATCCGAGTTTTCTGAGGCATTTATCTTCACTCCCTTGACCCATCCGGGCAGGTTATTGATCCTGAACACCACCTCCACTTCAAGTTCTACATCGGTATATTCCTCTTCTGTTCCAAACAGCCGGAAATCAAGCTCATAAATGCCGTCTTCCGGAATTTCCTGATATTCCCAGGGGACAAGTACCGGTGCGATCAACTTTTTGATTTCTGCAATTCCCTTGGCTTTTATGGCCATAAGGTCCGGCTCGTCATCATGTTTAACAATTTGTATGTCCCGGACATATCTGATCTTATCACTCATAACTTACAATATTACACCCACTACGAATGAAATCCATAGCAGAAAACCACCTATTGTTTTTCTGGTTGTTTTCTGCTATAGTTTTGGTTTTATCTGCACATACTTTTGTTGTGACAGGCTGCAAAAGAGATTTCGGATCTCATCAACAATTAAAAATATTAACCATAAAACAGGAGGCTTCATGAAAGCTTTAGCCGAAACATTCAAAATGACCCTGTTCTTAGTTTATCCACTTTGCGTTATAGTAATAATAATAATTGCAGTTGTTTAACACTTCAGCATTTGATAGGGAATGTTGAAAATGTAAAACAGTGAACACCCCGGAACGGGGTGTTCTTTCTTCCTTTTTGTAGGTAAAGATTAAGAAACAATATATTTCGATCTTTTATTTATAAGACAAATTAATAATTAAAAATTGAAAGAGATTATGAAAACTATAAGATTTCCATTGACCGGGGTAATTCTTTCTTTTGCAATAATCGGTTATGCAGGAAACAAACGGTCAGCACAGGCAAAAAAAATTGTACACATCACACTTGACCAGGCACTGACAGAGCCCAAATTGGTAAAAGCCATGTATGCGCAGCTGAGCATTAGTTTACTAAGGTTAGAACAACCAGGATTCTATTTCGTAACACTAATTCACACTGGGGTTGTTTACAAGATTGATGCAACACGTGATGCATGGATCAAGTTTTTTGTCAATAGACCAGCATAGGCTGGTGTAATTTCACTCCATTGTGCCGCCATAGCTTCAGCGCTGCGCCGTCGGCAAACCTTTGGTGGCCGATGGGAGGCACAAAGACGTGGTTTCTTATAGTGAAGTGTACCGGGATTAATCGATAAAATCATTTTCAACAGCCCAGCGAACCAGGCCGGCAGTATTTTTTACGCCGGCTTTGTGCATCAGGTTTGCCCGATGGCTTTCAACCGTATGAAAACTGATAAATAGTTTGTCCGATATTTCCTGACTGGAACATTCTGAACAGATGAGGTTCAAAATCTCAAGTTCCCTTCCGGTGAGTTTTGGGAACAGAGAACTGCTGCTTTCCATCTTCAGTTCCTGCTCAACCAGTCTCAGGGACAAGTGTTCACAAAAATATTTCTCCCCGGCATAAACTGCCCGAATAGCCTTTTCCATTATATCTTTACTGGTGTCTTTTAAAAGATAGCCGAATGCCCCATTTTTTACCATCAATTTCACAAATCTTTTTTCATCATACTGAGAAAGCGCGATAATTTTTACATCTGGAAATTTCTTCTTGACCATTTTGGTGCATTTCAATCCATCAAGCTTGGGCATGTTTATATCCATAAGGATGACATCCACATGAATCCCTGATTCCAGTTTTTCCAATACCTGGTACCCATTGTTGGCTTCGGCAACAAATGAAAAATCCTTGATGTCGCCAAGGCTTGTTTTAATCCCATCAATGATGAGCTGGTGGTCATCGGCAATAAAAAGATTGATCATATTCCTGCTATTTATCAGTTAAATTCTGAGTAATGTTGGCAAAGGATAGACTTGGTATATCAAAAGCTCTGTCAGGGTGTTAAAGATAGGAAGTTTTTTTTAATGCACAGGGGCAGGAAATTTGTACAAAAAAAGCAGGCATCCTTATCAGATGCCTGCTTAAATATATATGGAACCGGGCCGAAGCCTGGCGGATTGGCTACAGCTTTATATTATAAGTTGTTCCATTGATGGTAACCGTTGCGTCATCGTCGCAGCTTCCGTCACCATAATCGAGGACGATCAGGGGAAGGGCTGAATGCTGGAATTCAACCACACCGCTCTTGATCCAGTAACAGTTAAGAGCAAATTCGAGTGCCTGGGTGACGGTTGCAGAAAGCGTGCTGCCGTTGGCTGCAACAACATTATGTGTGCCTGAGATCATGTATACATCATCCCACCAGATAAAGGGAGTATTGTGGCCCTCGGCCCATTCGCGCATACGGTCGGCAATCCAACTGATGATCCCGCCATCAGGCTTGATAATCTGTCCGTCGACATCTACCGTCCAGGTAGGGTTTCCGGAAGTGTTCAATCCCTGGTTGGTAACGATCTTTGTTCCCAGTACCTGGTGATTGTTCACAAAATAGTTATCTGTGGTAGTGGTGATCACCGTACCAACAGCCCAGTAAGGCCCGTCATGTTCAACGAGTATCTTTCCTCTGCGCCATTTACCATCATTACAAAGGCAGTTCTCGGAACCGAAATCAATCGAGATCGTGAACGGAAAGGCAAGTGTGTCTATGGTCACAATAACACAGGGTCCCATAAAAATGGTGTCAAGAACAAAATCTTTATACGATTTGTTCTGGCTGCGCATGGCCTCATCGGTAATATCTGTCAGCTCGCTGAAGATTTTATCGGCCAAAGCATCATCTTTCGTTGCATTGATATTCTTTTCTTCGTTGTTTTGTGGTTCCGGGTCTTCATCCTTTTTACATCCTGTATAAAGAACTGATACGGCTACCAGCATAAACATGGCTAAAATTAATTTGTGAGTTTTCATAGGATTAAAATTATTTAGTGGTTTAAAATTTGTTTAATTCAAGGGTAAATACAATGTTCCGGAATGCCCGTGCTGATTCCAGTCGAGACGGTACCTGCTGGGGCATTCTCCTGCTGAGATCGGTTCATTGTTATTGTTGTATCCAAAAATTGCCGTGGCTTTGATATCATTGGCAGGAATACTGTACACTTGCCTGCCTGAATATGGAACCCAGAGACATGCCTGCCTGAATACTACTGATTCTGAGATCTGGGTATAGAACTTTTTCCCTTCGCGATCGGTACCCCAGGAAAGCAGATTATCATATCCCTGGGAAAACCCAAAACCATTCACCGCAAGCACAAGAGCCCCCTGGGTACCCGTGTATACCATATGCCTGGTGAGATGCCAGTCCCTGGGAGGATGTCCGTTGAAGGCTATAAACACGTGGGAGGTGTTTTTATGAATGACCATGCTCACACCATTGCCCAGCAGTTCAATCACGCCTCCATTAACATTTTCCAGTCGGGACATCCCGTTGATCACCATCATCTTTCCGTCAAACACCCTGGTAACTTCATAATTGTGAAATTCTACAGTTAAAAAAGCCCCCGGCATATGCCATTGTGTGTTCAGTTTGATCTTTATGATGACCACACCTTTTCTGAACTTGGTTTTGATGCAGTTGAGGCCGTCATAAGTCAGATGATAAATAATAGTGTCGTTCACGATAAAGACAGAATCCAGGGTGACATTGCAGGGCAGGCCCAAATTTTTGTTCAGACCGGTGCCAGCAAGTACATTGGCAGCATCTATCATGACTTCATCCGTATTGTCTTCTACGGAATTATCATCTTTTGATAATTGCTGCACTGAAGAAGAATCAGGCGGAATATCTTCCGGCTCGCTCTTTTCACATGCTGTCATTACAAGAGCTGCAAGAAGAAAAATGAAGAGAAGCCTGATCAATTTTTGTGGTTTCATTGAACCTTGTTTTAAATAGTACACTAACTTTCTCATTTACCCTTATTTTAATTTTTTTTTATTTTATGGTGTAACTGTAAGAGACAGGGAATTCAAGGCACACACACCGAAAAACCCAAGCGCTCCTTCACTTAAATTTGTATTTACATTGGCCGGATCAGTTGGATAAACACCTCCCTGCCAGTCGGTCTCGAGCAATAAAGATCTGATAAAACCAGCATGATCCGGACTCAGGGAATACCTTCTCTCATCGATCACTGTGCCAACAGGAAAGGAAATCTGTTCAACGACAGGTGCAAAGACCTGGCTTACGTCAAGTGTGGGCAGGGTATAAAACAACAGGCGTTTTCTGCATGTTTCGGGATCAGCGTTTTCATATCCGGCTACTGCTGACCAGTCGATGAGGATTTCCCACATGGCCGGATCCTCTGCTTCAAATGCGCTGGCTACATAATCTATATGATAAAGTTCATCATCGTCATTCTTGTTGTATTGCAATTCAGGAAATGATTTTCCGGCAACCATGTATGCCTGCGCAGAGAATATTTTATCCTGATGGAGGATCAGCAAAGAATAATTTTTGTGTAACAGCCCTACCACGACCCTGTTGGTTTTATAAGTTCCGGCTTGTTGGGGGTCTTCGCTTAACTGAAAAGTGGAGTCTTCATTGTTAATAATTACATCGACACCGCTTAGGGGAAGCGGATCATCGTTCAGGCCCGACACACTGTAATGGATATCGATGGTCTGTATTTTCGCCTCATTGGTAATGATACCATCAACAACAATATACTGTGTGCCGTTTTCGGGCGCCGTCCAATCCGCCTCCTTTACACAGGAAGTGAGTATGATTAAGCCTATATATATCCATATCCTTTTCATCAGAACTTAAATTGATAGTTTAGTGATGGAATGATCTGGGATACTGAAAGTGTGGTTGGCACCAATTCATTCTGTGCATTATGATCGGCCGGAACGACATAGTTGCCATTATTATCTTCTATTCTGTTAAAGCTGAGAGAGAACGGGTTTGTGCGGCCATAAGCGTTATACAGGTTCAATATCAGGGAGTGCTTGTAGCGGTTTTCTATCTTGTTGATCCTGAAACTTACCGAGAGGTCCAGCCTGTGATAATCAGGTAAGCGATCATTATTTTTTTCTCCGTATATGGGAACCGTATATCCATTATATTCATAGAAACTCACTGGTGTTGAGATAGCCGCTCCGCTGAGGAAGATCCAGTTGGCGGACATGCTCCATCTCTTCCCGGTGTCATAAGAAACAAAAAGGGTAATGTTATGGGGCCTGTCCTGGAATGCCGGGTAAACATCCCCATTGTTCACCTCCGGTGTTTTAACAAAAACCCTGGAATAAGTATATCCGATCCATCCTGTCAGCTTGCCCTGCGGTTTTTGAAACATCAGTTCAAGCCCGTACGACCATGCTTTGCCGATTCTTAGCTCTCCTTCTATAAGTGGGTTGTACAGCATATTTGCCTGGGGCGCATAATCAATGTAGTTGTGGAAATTTTTATAATAGGTTTCGGCTGAAAACTTAATCCTGCTGTCGAAAAGGTTTCTGAAATACCCCAGGGAATATTGATCAGCTTTCTGAGGTTCTATATTCGGTCCTGCCGGTACCCATACAGCCAAGGATGTGAAAGGGCTTATATTGTTGGTGAGCTCATTCAGAAATTGGGTGGTCCGGCTGTAACCTGCTTTCACTGATGAATTCCTGGATATACTATATTCAATATTGAATCTTGGCTCCAGGCTGACATGGGTGTAATAAACGGCATCCTTTTTAACATTAAAGGTGTCGATCACCTCATGGTTCCCATCGTAAAAATAAACAGTGGTGGCACCCAGATCCTGCCAGATGGGAAGCCGGAGGCCATAACGGAGCGTGAAATTCTTGCCGATCTTCTGCTTGTTTCCTGCGTAAAAAACATATTCCATGCTGTTGTATTGGGGAACCTCATTGGTGCGATCACTACTTGTTTCGCCATTTAAAATGATATTACCCGGATCGGTGCCGTTTGCGGTAAGGGAAAACCCTGCATCGATGGTATTGTCAGGATTTAGATACCAGCTGAGGTCATATTTCAGTGCCAGGTTGGAAATGGAGGAGTTCCAGTATTCCTTTTTATCATCCGACAGGTATAAAAAATATTGATAACGGCTGAAATAAACAGTGGTATTTGAAAACAGTTTCTGATTAAAAACATGATTCCACCGTAAGGTACCCAGCGTATTGTACCAGCTGATGCCATAAGTTTGTATGCCTGAATTGGTACTTCTTTCCAGGAAGTCGTTCCCGATATAAAATGTCGCGAACAACCTGTTCTTATCATTGATCTTAAAGTTGAGCTTTGCATTGAGGTCGAGAAAGCCCACCCTTATTTCCTGGTCGAGGTAGTACAATGGGGTCAGCCATTGCAATGTTGACACCCTGCCAGTAACAATAAATGAACTTTTATCTTTTATAAGTGGCCCTTCCACTGTGAGGGATGAGGCATAAGGGCCGATATTGCCCCCAAAACCAAAGCGCCTCATATTGCCGTCCCTGGTTTTTATATCCACCACCGATGAAAGCCTGCCACCGTACTTCACAGGGAAATCACCTTTATATACCTGCATGTCGCAGATGGCATCGGGAGAAATGACCGATAGAAAGCCGAAGAGGTGAGAGGGGTTGTACACCGGTGCTTCATCTACCAGAATGAGGTTTTGATCACAGTTTCCTCCCCTGACAAAGAACAATGAAGATCCGTCGCCGAAAGATTCTATCCCGGGGATCACCTGTAAGGACTTAATAATATCCAGGTCTCCGGTAATGCCGGGAAGTTTCGAAAGTGTTTTATGGTTGAAGCGGAATTCACTGATCTGCTTGTCCAGGAAGAAGGGTTTTTCTGCTTTTGCAATGATCTCCACTTCTTTCATTTTCAAAAAGGCTTCCCGCATTTCCTGGTTCAGCTGTTTGTCGCCATCGAGATTAATCTTCAGAACAGCACTTTCGTATCCCAGAAAAGAAAAAATGATCCGGTGGGCCCCCAAGGGGAGGGTCAGGGAATAAAACCCATACGCATTTGTTGAGGTTCCAATATAAGTGCTGTCTTCATAAACATGTGCGCCGATCAGCACCTCTCCTGTATTTTGATCTTTAAGGTATCCTGACAGCGTATAATGGGCGTCGCTGTCATATTCCATATCTTCTCCGGGTAGCTCCCAGGAAGGATTCAGCACGATATGGTTTTCCACAAGATCATATTTGATCCCATTCCTGACAAACACTTTTCTCAATATGTATTTGATGGATTTATTCTGTGCTTCGATGCTGATCAGCTTTTGTGCAGGAATGGATTGCGGACTGTAAGAGAAATATATTTCCCCTTTTTCTTCTATTTCCCTGATGATATCTTCCAGGGGGATATCATGCGCCACGATGGTGATCTTGCGTGAAAGGTCCTGTGAAAATGAAAGCGGGGCGATAAATACCAGAATGGTAAAGATCAGGATGCCGATACTCTTTATTAATATTTTAGCTGCTATGAACAAATTGAATCTTATTGACATCCATTACCGGAGATCTCTATTCCCGATGCATTTGATTTTACCTCGATATCGATCGTCGACTGCAATACTTTCAATACCGTTTCCAAGGATTGCTGTTCAAAGGTAGCTGTAATGCGGCAATCAAGTATTTCCGGGTTCAGTACGCTAATATCTTTATGATATACCTTCCTGAGCACATCAATAATTTCACTGAACGGCGTATCAGTGAATTCAAGCCTTTTTGTTTTCCACGCCATAAAATTCAGATCGTCGTTTTCTTTTTTTACAATTTCACCAAACTGTTTTAAAACAACTGCTTTTTCTCCGGAATGTAATAACATCTGCTTTTCATTATAAACCAATTGAATTTCTCCTGATACCAGCACCACTTCAATGGTATTGTTCCCGGCATTTGTGTTCACATTAAATGTCGTTCCCAACACCCTTATCTTCAGCTTATCTGCATTGATAACAAAGGCTTTATCATACACGTGGCTTACATCGAAGAAAGCTTCTCCTTCAAGGGTCACGGTTCTTTCTTTTCCTTTAAATCTTTCAGGGTACTCTAAAGTAGAACCTGTATTCAGGGCCACCATGGTACCATCGGACAATGTCGATTCTACAATTTGATTTTCTGCATAAAGCACATCAGAGCCCGGCCTCATATAGTTCCAGAAATAAAATAATGCGGGAATGATAAGGATAAGCAGTATGGCAGCAACACGTGCAAAACGGCGGTAGCCGGCATTCCTGATAATTTGTGGTGCCGGAGCTTCGTTTATACCCGTTTTTTGTGCGATTTTGGCCCATGATGTATCAAGGTCGGCAGAAGCATCCATATTTGAAGCCTCAACAAGTGCCCAGCTTTTTTGATATTCCTTAAAAAGCTGCTGATGGGCAGGGTCTGATCTTACCCATGCAGATAACTCCATGACTTCATCAGCACCGGCCTCTCCGGAAAAGTACCTGGTGATAAGTGTTTCGTAATATGTGTGTGCTTTGTTCATTTCTGCTATCTAATATACACATAAATGCCCCTATACCCTTATGGGTTTTTGAAAAATTCCATCATCATCAATAACACAGTGATATATTCTGCCAGTCTTTCACGCATATGTTTCAGGGCTTTTGACATCTGGGCCTCCACTGTTTTAATGGAGATCTTCAGTTCGTCGGCAATTTCCTGGTATTTCATATGCTCATGCCTGTTTTTCAGAAAGACCTCCCTGCATTTTTCCGGCAGTTCGCTGGTGGCTTCTTCAATCTTAATTTTTAATTCCTCCGCAATGAGATGATCCTGCTCCATGTAGTTGTTGTGCGGATCAAGACCTTCAAATTCGATCAGGCTCCGGTCAAATTTTTTATTATCCCTGAGGTGATTGATGCAGCGGTTCTTTACCGTGGTGCTGAGATATGATTTCAGGGATCCGGCGGGGTCGATCGTGTCCCTTTTTTCCCAGAGGTTGACAAATGATTCCTGCACGATCTCTTTTGCAAGATCGTGATCTTTAATATATTGCAATGCAAAAAAGCACAATCCCCTGAAGTTTTTCCTGAAGTGGTCTTCAAAGGTTTTCCTGTCAAGCCCGCCTGCGTTTATATGTCTTGTCTTTCCCAGGGTTATTGGTGTTTTTGGGTTTTGCAAAGGCAATAGAAGTCCCAAGGTACAGGAAAATAACGAAAAAAGGTGTTTGAGAATTGTGCGCGGAGACTCACAGGCCCCCTGGCTATCCGCACCTACGCTTGCAGAATGTTCGTTTTATTTGTATCTTAGCCGTATTGGGGATTACGATACACGCTAAAGGACAACATCATGGATTATAAAGTTTACTGTCAACGGCAGATGAAAAGGGCATTAAAAGGGCTGTTTTTATGCCTCATGACGGCATTGCTGATGCCTCAAACACTGTCTGCTCAATCCTGTCTTCCTGAAGGGATCACATTCACAACACAGGCGCAGATTGATTGGTTTCAGTATAATTATCCCAATTGTACTGAAATTGAGGGATTTGTCCATATATTCGGAGATAATATCTACAACCTTAATGGTTTAAGTGTGTTGACTTCAATAGGAGGAGATTTTCTTATCCATGAGACAACATTAAACAGCTTGTCAGGATTAGAGAATTTGACAACCGTAGGAGGAGATGCCTCCATTTATGAGTCAACATTAAATAGCCTGTCAGGGCTTGATAATTTAACAACTGTTGGTGGTGACTTTTGGATTGGAGAAAATGGATCACTCCCCTATCTCAATGGTTTGGGCAATCTTACATCAATAGGAGGATCATTCAAGATCTATTGGAATAGCTTATCGAGTTTAGATGGCATTGATAAATTGAATAACATAGGTGGGGATTTAAATATTAATCGTAATAATAGTCTCCAAAGCTTAAGTGGCTTAGATAGTTTAGAGTCGATAGGAGGTAATCTTTACATTGAAAGGAGTGGGGGATTAACAAATTTACAAGGTTTGGGAAACCTATCAAGTGTAGATGGAAATATGGTTTTTACGTGGAATTTTTCATTGATAAACTTTGAAGGATTATCTGATCTATATTCAATTGGTAACAGGCTCTACGTAGAGGATAATGAATCGTTGATGAACTTTGAAGGATTAAATAATCTTTATTCAATTGGTGGTGATGTTTTCATTGAACAATATGGTGGTAATGCCCTGAATAGTTTGTCAGGGATGGATAACCTACATTTTGTTGGTGGAGATTTTTGGTTGAAGTATATTTCATCTCTTATTGACTTATCAGGATTGGACAGCCTAACTACCATTGAGGGAGCATTAAAAATTTGGTATTGTAATGAATTAAAGAACTTATCAGGATTAAATAATCTTACTTCAGTTGGGGGTTTTGATATATATAAGTGTCCAATGGTAAAGGAATTGACTGCCCTTCAAAATCTCGTTCTTTGCAGAGGCAGCTTTACACTTGGAGAGATTGACTCACTACCCGATTTAATGGGGCTAAACAACCTTATATCAGTGGGGGGGTGGCTTCAAATTCATAGTATTCCCCAATTAACTGATTTATCAGGACTTGAAAGCCTTGATACTATTGGAGGTTTACAAATTGTAGGTAATGAATCTTTAGTCAACCTTTCAGGATTGGATTTTGAGTCTTCTTCAATAAGTATTCTTCGGATTGGATTTAACGATGTATTGAATGACTTGTCCCCCCTTGAAGTCATTACCAATGTTAAGTTTAGTGTTAGTATTGATGATAACCTTGCATTGGAAAACCTTTCAGGCATGCACAATATTGATTCTGTTGGTTCGATTGTTATTGAAAATAATGCTAAATTGAATACACTTGAACATCTAAGCAATATCTCAGCCTTGGATGAGGGATGGTTTTATATAATTGGAAACGACAGCCTTACATCTTTGTCAGGACTTGACAATATTGATGCATCCTCAATCCTCGCATTAATGATAAAAGACAACCCTTTATTATCTACCTGTGAAATAAGCAGTGTTTGTAATTATCTTCTTATTCCTAATGGATATGTAGAGATTCATAATAATGCTGTTGGATGCAATAATCAAGCTGAAGTGGAGGAAGCATGTACTGTCAGCATCCCTGAACAGCGATCAGATCCCCTACTGTCGATCTACCCCAACCCCTTCACCACCTCCACCACCATCGAGTACGAACTGACCGAACTCTCCCACGTTCAGCTTACTATTTACAATGCGATCGGAGAAGTGGTATATAAGGCTGTGGATCGCATATTATCTCAAGGCAGTCACACAGTCACATGGTCTCCACGTCTCCTCCCAGGGGGCTTGTATTATGCTGTGCTGAGGAGTGAGGAAGGGGTGAGTGTTGTAAAAATGATAAAACAATGAGAACGAAGCTAAAATATCTGTTATTGACTCTTATCATACTGGCGGTAGGGCAATCAAAGATTGTCTCGCAATCATGCCTACCAGAGGGTATCACCTTCACAACCCAATCCCAGATTGACAGCTTTCAGATTAATTACCCTAATTGTATAGAGGTTGAGGGTTATGCAACTATTGAAGGAAGTGATATTACTAACCTAAATGGTCTGAGTATGATTACTGCTTTTAATGGGGGATTGATTTTAAGGGGAAATGATAGCTTAGTCAATTTGGTTGGTTTGGGAAATGTGAGTTTTATAGACAACAATCTTATTATTGAAAATAATCCATCACTTGTAAACTTAAATGGGTTGGAAGGACTATTAAATATTGGCGGAAGTCTGATTATCGGGACTTTAGAAAACTATAATGGGAATACCACACTTGTCAGCTTAAGTGGTATCGATAATCTAACCTCTATCGGATCGGATCTTAAAATTCAATATAATTATAATCTTTCCACAATATCAAGCCTTGGTAATGTTTCATTTGTAGGGGGTAATATACTGATAACATGGAATCTATCCCTCCCCAATATTGCAGGCTTGGAGAATATTAGCAAAGTAAATGGCGATTTATTATTCGATGAAAACAGAGTCCTCAATAACATGTCTTCTCTGAGTAATATATCAGTTATTCAAGGTGATTTTAAATTAACCCAATGTGATTCATTATATACACTATTTGGATTGAATAACATTGATACCATTGGGGGTAGTTTTTGGTTAAGCTGTGAATCTGTAATTAGTATATCTGATTTAGGAAATATTTCGCATATAGGAGGAGACTTACGGTTTGTGGGGAATTACGCATTGAACAATTTATTGGGTCTTGAAGGTTTATCTTCCATTGATGGAGATGTACTGATCAATGTTAATGGGATAAGCAATTTTAGAGGCTTGGATAATATCGGTACAATTGGTGGTAGTCTTACGATTACAGGGAATTATTACCTTGATAGCTTATCAGGCTTAAACAATCTGACTTCTATTGGAGAAGATCTTTCAATAAAACAATGCACCAACCTTAAGAGTTTATCAGGTCTTGATAGTTTACAAAATGTCGGAGGGGATGTCTCAATAGAAAAAGTTAATATTTTGCCAAATCTGCAAGGATTGGAAGGCTTGAATAGAATTCAGGGAAACTTAAAAATAGGCACTTTTTTATATAACTCCAATGATTCACTGACAAATTTTTTAGGCTTGGAAAATCTTGCCATCGTTCAGGGGGATATTGAAATACTCGATAATGGTTCTCTTATAGATTTTGAAGGACTTACGAGCTTGGATTCGGTCATGGGTGGAATTAAGATTGTTAGAAACCATTCTTTGGTCAATTTGAACGGGTTAAGTAGTTTATGTTACGTTGGTGATTTTATATTTATTAATAATAACAGTGCTTTAGAATCCTTGGAGGGGATTGAAAGTCTGCATAGGGTTGATGGAGATTTGATAATAGGAGATTATGATGGGGGGAATTCCCATTTAAATACTCTTAATGGGCTAAATAATTTGGATTCTGTAGGAGGGCATATTGTCATCAGAAATAATGATAATCTCTCAAGTTTGGAGGCTTTAGGGGAGGTTGTATACCTTGGGTTGGGGCTTGGAATTATTGAGAATCAATCCTTACCGAGCCTTTATGGTCTTGAGAACATACCAGGTGGTTCTATAAGTCAATTGCGCATCGAAGATAATACAAGCCTTGAGACTTGTGAAGTTCAAAGCATCTGCGACTACTTGCAAATACCATATGGTATTACAACAATTGAAAATAATCATACGGGATGCAATAGCGAGCAAGAGGTAATAGATGCTTGTACTGTTGGCACACCCGAACAGCCATCAGAACCTCAACTATCCACCTACCCCAACCCCTTTACCACCTCTACCACGATAGAGTATGAACTGACAGAACCCTCCCGAGTACAACTAACCATTTACAATGCGATCGGAGAAGAGGTGTATAAGGTTGAGGATCGCATGATGCCTCAGGGGAAGCATAGCTTCACATGGAATCCTGAAGGACTGCCTGAAGGCTTGTATTATGCTGTGTTGAGGAGTAAGGAAAGTGTGGCGGTTGTGAAGATGATAAAACAATAAAGAATAAAGAACATGGAACATGGAATAAGAATAAGAACGGTTATACTACTTTGGTTGCTTTTCTCGGGAGTTTCAAGCCTACAAGCACAGTCCGCAGGGGATATTGATACTCTGTCCCAATGGAGGGTGGATGTATCATGGGGTAGTCCGCAGGGGATGTTCTATGGGTATTCCAAGTACTACATTGCAGGAGATACATTGATTGATTCTCACCAATATTTCCAAGTGTATTCGTCAGGGTATTCATATTGGTATTACGGTGGTCCTCCGCCAAACTATAACTACTTTGACGTCTACCATGCTCCTCTTCGAGAAGAGAATAATATATGGTATACAGTTGACGATAACAACCATGATGTGCTTCTGTTTGACTTTACACTGAATGTTGGAGATACTGTTGATTCATACGCTAATCAGATGGGAGAGATCATTGTTATTGATTCTATTGATACGATTCAGGTTGATGGAGAAAGTAAGCAAAGATTTCATCTGAGTTGTGATTTCGGGGCAGAGTACATAATAGAGGATATTGGAGCAACTACAGGCTTATGGGAGTCTCTCACATGGTTTGAGAATCATTCGATACTACATTGCTTTGCGAAGGACTTTGTACCATTATGGATAAACCCTGAATCAGGATCATGCGATCTTTCAGTGAGGATAGATGAGCCTGAAGTAGTAGATAATCTGTCGATCTACCCCAACCCCTTCAACACCACCTCCACCATCGAGTACGAACTGACCGAACCCTCCCATGTTCAACTTACCATATACAATGCCATAGGAGAGACGATTTATGTGGCTGAGGATGGTATGATGCCACAAGGTAAGCATACTTTCATATGGAGTCCTGAAAGGCTTCCTGAGGGCATGTATTATGCTGTGCTGAGGAGTGAGGAAGGGGTTTCGGTTGTAAAGATGATAAAACAATAATTTGCATATGAAATATCTATCAATAGTGTTGGTTCTGTTACTGTGTTGGCATCCAAGGCTAACATCTCAGCCTTGTATTCCTGATAGCATAGTGTTCAACACACAAAGTGAAATTGATAGCTTTCAGATAATTTATCCTAATTGCGCTGAGATTGAAGGTGACGTTTGGATCATGGGTTTTAATTCGATCAAAAATCTTATTGGATTAAGTGTGATAAACACAATTGGTGGAGACCTCCAAATCAGATACAACGATAGTCTAACAAATTTATCAGGATTGGATAATGTGGCAATAATAGGGGGGAATGTAATAATATCTCAAAACAATACATTAACAAACTTATCAGGGGTGGATAATGTCTCAATAATAGAAGGGAGTTTAGGAATATCTCAAAACCCTACGTTAACAAGTTTGGAAGGATTGAATTATCTTTCTTCAGTTGGGGATGACCTTGTAATTGGTTATAATGATTCCCTGTTGGATTTAGCTGATTTTGATAACCTTAACAACATTGGTGGAAACATCGTAATATTTTTTAACAACAATCTTTCAAGCCTTACAGGATTAGATAACCTCACAATTATCTCAGGAAACCTTCAGGTTTTTTTCAATTCATCTCTTACTAATTTAGTAGGACTTAACAGTATTACAACCATTAACGGCATACTTCTTCTCCATAATAATAATATGCTCGAAAACCTTGTAGGATTGGAAGAAGTCGTTTCAATTGGAGAAGGGATTAGTATTCACGATAACAATAATTTGTTAAGCCTTGCAGGGCTTGAAGGTGTTACATCAAATGGAGGGGATATTTTTATTGCAAAGAACGATCAATTGGCTGAAATAAGTTCACTTATTAACCTGTTGACAATTGACGACAGGATAGTTATTAGTGAAAATAATTCTCTCACAAGTTTAGTAGGTCTTAATAACATAGATGCAAACACAATTGATTACTTATATATAGGCGACAACAACCTATTAACTACCTGTGAAGTGCAAAGTGTTTGTAACTATCTTTCCGTGCCAAATGCCACTTCTGAAATTCATGATAATACTCAGGGATGCAATAATGAACAGGAGGTTGAAAGCGCATGTGAGTCTGTCGGCATTCCTGAATCGAGTAAAGATCCTCAGGTATCCACCTTCCCCAACCCCTTCACCCCCTCCACAACCATCGGGTACGAACTGTCTGAACCCTCGCATGTTAAGCTAACAATATACAATGCTATCGGAGAAGTGGTATATAAGGCTGTGGATCGCATATTATCTCAAGGCAGTCACACAGTCACATGGTCTCCACGTCTCCTCCCAGGGGGCATGTATTATGCTGTGCTGAGGAGTGAGGAGGGGGTGAGTGTTGTGAAGATGGTGAAGCAGTAAAATAATCGAGCATGAAACATGGAATAAAAGTACTAGTGCCATGTCAACTTGATAATGTCTGTTTTATTTTGTATATTGCAGGCAAAAACGATGGTTCGATACAAGGTTACACTTATAAAAGAAGAGCGTGAGCAACTGCAATCTGTTATGGGCAAAGGGA
>JABMQZ010000001.1 GCA_013202965.1 Bacteroidota bacterium
AGGAAGAAGTTTGTGGTACAATAAGCCCCATTAAATTGTCGATTGTCGATTTTCAATGTCGATACTCGATTTTCGATATTCGCTATTCGTTATTCAATAGCCCAATCGTATGACAGGCCACCACACCTGCCGTTTCCGTACGCAGTCTGCTATTACCCAGACTGACAGTTATAAAACCGTTATCCTGTGCCATTTGAACTTCTTCCGGACTAAAATCCCCTTCGGGGCCGATCATGACCACAACATCTTTTCCGGGAGTATAAAGAGATTTTAAGGATGGGTGATCTCCTTCCTCTACGTAGGCGATATATTTCTCCCCGTAAAGATCATTCTTTACAAAATCTTTGAATGACAGAGGTTTATGAAGAACAGGGTAATATGCTTTGATCGACTGTTTCATGGCAGAGGTGATGACTTTTTCAAGCCTGTCGTTTCTGACAATTTTTCTTTCAGATCGTTGGCAAAACAGTGGGGTGATATCATCAATGCCTATCTCAGTTGCTTTCTCAAGGAACCATTCGTAACGTTTGATGTTTTTAGTTGGTGCAAGGGCCAGGTGTATGCGGTAATCTCTTTTCCCAAACTCCTTAAAGGTTTCTACAATCCTGGCCTCACATCTTCGGGTGTTGGCACTGATCAGCTCTGCCTTAAACAAATTGCCTTTTCCGTCGCTTAGGTGTATGTGGTCACCGGCCTTCAGGCGCAGTACCTGTATGCAATGCTTTGATTCCTGCTCATCAAGGGTATGGTATTCCCCCTGCAGGTTTGGCGTATAGAATAAATGCATGAATCCTCTCCTTCTTAATGAACGATGATCTTGCTGTTCACATTCATTTCATCCGAAACAAAATGCATGATATACACTCCTTTTTGCAGGGAAGAAGCATCGAAACTCCTGAAGTTTTCATGAATGCCTATCTCCTCTGCATGTATGAGTTGCCCGCGTACATCTGTAACCGACATACGGATATTCTGCTTTCTGGCAGGCAAGATGATATTGAAAATCCCTTCGGAGGGGTTCGGATAAATGAGTATTTCCTGGTTTTCAAGAAAGTGGTTTTCAACTGCAACAGAGTTGGAAATGGCTATGTTATCAATATAGATGTTGTTCCCGTAGCGGCCAAAAGTTTCAAAGCGGATCTTAATATTGTTTTGACCGGCCCATACTGTCAGGTCGAGAAGATTACAATTAACCCCGTATCCTACACCGCACCAGTCATCTGCAGATGCAGGGGCAAAAAATTCTACTGTTTCCGGGCTTGTTTCAAGGTCCTCAAGAAATGCAGAATAGATCCTGGTCCAGGTGTCACCACAGTCGTCCGAAACAGAAACAATCAGGGTGTCGGCCAGAGAATACCTGCTTGCATAAGCATGCTGGAAGAGCAGGCCCACAGTGCTAAAGCCTGTGAAATCAAGTGGCGGGGAAATCAGCATATCCCTGGGGCCAAAGGAATAATAATCAAAAATATTCATCCAGGCAGCGAGGTTGCCGGGAGCGTTGCCTTCAACCTCAGTAATTGCCCAGGTGATGTTCATATCCGGATTTTCAACTATCCAGGATGCATCGCTGAAGGATCCGCCTTCAAAATCTTCGGTATAGGGCAAAGGCATTCGCCAATTATGACATAGTCATTCTTTGTAAGATCTCCCTGTCCGTTGGCGTTTTGTGCAATAAGGGTAACGGTATATAAACCGGGATCATCATACTGCACGACAGGATTCTGTGAATTCTCATTGGTTCCTTCCAGAAAGCTCACATTCGCAGTACCAAACTGCCAATGCCATGAATTGGGGCAGTTAAGGGTCAGGTCGGTAAAACGGACAACGGAAGTTCCACAGGGTGTGAGCTCATCAGCGGAAAAGTCTACTTCAGGAAGGATCTCGTCACTGACAGTGATATAGGCTGCAACATAAAGCGAATCCTCTCCCAGCTCATTGCTTACTTTCAGTTTTACGGCAAAACTTCCGGGGATGTCGTAAGAGATCCCGACAGGGTCTCTTTCAGTTGATGAAGCCGGTGTTGCTCCTTCGAAGGTCCATTCGAAGAAATGCGGTACTCCGCCAGATGCATCGAAGAAATCTACTGAACAATCTGGTGGGATAAGGGTGGCACTGCTTGTGAATCCTGCATTGGGAGTGCCGAACCACATGTCGGAACTCCACAGTCCCCTGCCATAGGTTCCGGCACGGATGACGTCTTCACTGATGCTGTCGGGATGACAGAAAATCTCTATTTCGTTTATGGAGGCATCCGTTGGCAAGCCCTGGTTAAACCATATCCAGTCGCTCATTGAAGCATCTTTGTAAAACACACCGAGGTCGGAGCTGACATACAAACCTTCCTGGCTCTTTTTATAAAAAGCGATGGAGGTAAGGTGTACATCCGGAATACTGCCCGAGATGTCATCCCATGTCATGCCTTTGTCATAGCTTTTGTAAATTTTCGATCCAAGGAGGATATACACTATATTTTCATCGAATGGATGTGCTTCAATGTCTCCGGGAGTAGCACTCTGTGGCAGGAAAGAAGTAAGGCTATACCAGGTCGGGTTATCGCTGAAGGCATTATCCGTACGGAACACTTTTTTATCAGAGCGTCCTGCATATAAAATATCGGTGTTGGCAGGTGATTGTTCAAGCACAGCCATATTATTTCCGTTATTGTTGGCGAGGTCCCATGATATCCTTTTCCAGCTGATCTGGCTGCTGCCTGCTTTCACATTTTCGCAGCGCCATACATTTTTATAGCCGATGAACATAATGTCAGCATCATATTCATCCAGGATAAAGGGCGTAATCCAGGCTCCGGATTCATCAATGCCATATTTTCCATTTTCGGCTACTACCATCTGGTAGTTGTTGTTATAGTAACGGGCTACACTGCCATAATACAGGGATGCATAGCTGAATTGTGATTCTTCAAAGTCGATGATACATTCGAAACCGTCGCCGCCACGTGTGAAATCCCATCCGTTTCCGTCATAGGTTGATGTTCCGTTATCCTGGTAGCCATTGATGACCAGATCTCTTACAGTTGCACTTTGTCCGATCTTATACACCTGGCTGATGGGCATGCCATCGGTGATCACGGTCCAGTTTGTACCGCCATTGTCTGTCCAGTATATTCCGCCGTCATTTCCTGTATATAGCCTTCCGTCGGCAGGATTATATTCCAGGACATGCAGGTCGGCATGCACTGCCGGCACACCACAATCGCCCCACCAGTGGGAGCTGATCTGCCAGGTAGTTCCTCCGTCAGAGGATTTAAAACAATTGACACCACCTGCAAAAATGATGTTTTCATCGAGGGGGTCGGCAGCAATATCAAGGTCGTACCAAGCCTGTCCGCCATCACCTCCTTCACAACCCCAGCTCATAATATTGGGAGAGTTTGACATTTCGGTGAAACTCTCACCGGCATCGCTTGAACGGTAGAGGGCTTTAAATTCATTGCCTCCGGTAACCAGGAAATACACCACCTGTGGGTTGTCCGGGGTGACAGCGATCACACCACGCGAACCGGTAACAAGTCCGTTTGTGATCATGCTCCAGTTTGATCCCCCGTTGGTGGTTTTATAGAAGTCGCCCCCTTTGCTTGCAAATATCGTTTGCGGGTCATCTGTCTTGAACACGATCTCTTTAAAGTTTCCACCGGCCTGTTGTAACCAGGTCTGCCCTCCGTCTGTAGTTTTGTAAATACCTCCTGTAGAACCTATATATAAGGTGTTATGCTCAGTAGGGTGCATGATCATCCGGCCTACTTTCAGGTTTTCAATGCCTGCATTTGCGTTTGCCCATGTCATCCCACCGTCGGTGGATTTCAATACACCGATGCCTGCGGCATCACCTGCGTCTCTGTCGCCTGTTCCCATATAGATCACATCCGGATCAGTATAGTCAACAGCGATGGCTGAAACACCAAGTGTCGGCAGGTTGTCGCAATAGCTGTTCCAGGTGACACCGCCATCATGTGTGATCCACAAGCCTCCTGATGGTGCCCCGACAAAGATGATGTCAGGGTTGGTTGGGTGAAAGGCGAGTGCATTCAGCCTGCCGAGTCCCTGATAACCTTTGGCACTGGGGATGAAATATGGCCCAAGGTTTTCCCAGTCTCCTGCAGGTGATTTTGATGCAGGATTGTCCTGGATAAATTTTTGATATGCTGCCCATACCTGGTTTTCCCGGTAGCGTTCCCCATCGGGTTTTACACGGTACTGCATGCGGTATTCCCAGCGCTTAAATGGTTTAAAGCCGGAGCCTCTGGTGACCTCGCGGTCTTCCCAATAGGCATTGAAGGCTTTTTGTACTTCGAAGAAATTAACACTTGGGTCTTCCATCATGTCTATCCAATATGGATAATTGGCATAGTCAGGAGCATCTTGGTTGGCAGTTCCCTGGCCGGCAACATACAGGCTCAGCAGGGCTGCAAAGGCAGTAAATAGGATTGTCTTCTTCATGTTATAAATGTCAGGGATTCAACTTACAAAGATACGATAATCGATGACAGAAAGCTGAATAGTTTAACAAGACCTCACAGGTAGTACCACCTGTGAGGTCTTGTTTTGGCTGCTAGTCTTCCGTTTTAGCAACTTTCTTCTCAAATTTTTTGAGGGCCACGAGTACCAGCCTGTAGCTGATAAAGATCAGCACGGGCCAGGCAATGAGCCATAATATTTCGCTTAGATACATAATGTTTATCTTTTCAGATTAATATACATGTGAATTATCTTCCTCCAACTCTTTCGCCGTGATCTTCTTATTGCTGATAGCTTTCCATGCATACCAGATGTATGCAAATATAAAAGGTATCATCAGGGATACATAGCTCATGACGGTGAGTGTGTATTCGCTTGATGAAGAATTTTCTATGGTCAGTGAGCTTTGCAGCTCAACATATGAGGGATAGAAAGCTGTATTATTAAATCCTGCCACAAGGAACAGTGCAAATACTGTTAAAACAGTTCCAATCCCTGCTGCCCAGATGCCTTTGCCATGACATTTCTTGAAATTCATCAGGGGGCGGATAATTCCCAACAGAACACCCACCACACCAAGCAGGAAGATGATCAGCACCACCGGCATTTGCAAGAAGTTGTTGAGGTATTTATTGGATTCCATAAAGACCTGTTTGCTTTCCGGATTTACGGCATAACCATCCATAAGAAGCAGATTGGCTACAAAGAAAAGGAAAAAGATCAGGAAGGGAGCGGCATTGAACACAAGTTGTTTTTTAGCTCTTTTGATGATGTTATCCTCATCGACCGAGTTCATAAAATAGAGAATGGCCAGTACCCTTGCCAGGAAGAACACTGCCAGGCCCAGTGAAAGGTTCACGAAGGTGAAATATCTTCCAAAGTCAAAGGCCAGTTCCAGTCCGCGGTAAGGTGTTTGCCAGTCTACCTGGTTAAGCATATTGATCTTGAAAGGTGAGCCTGTGAAAAAAGTGGCAACAGCCGTACCAATCAGTATCGTTCCCAGCAGGCCATTTACGAAAAGAAAGCCCTCATAGGTCCTTTTACCGAGGAAATTATTGGGTTTTGTCCTGTATTCATATGCCACTGCCTGGATGATGAAAGCAAAGAGGATCAGCATCCATACCCAGTATGCCCCTCCGAAGCTCGTAGCATAGAAAAGAGGAAATGAGGCGAAAAAGGCTCCTCCGAAAGTGACGAGGGTTGTAAAGGTAAACTCCCATTTGCGTCCGAGTGCATTCACCAGTATGCTACGCTCCATGTCGGTTTTTCCGAGGGCGTATATCAAGGTTTGGCCGCCCTGAACAAACATCAGGAAAACCAGAAAGGCAGCGAGGACGGAAATAATGATCCACCAGTACTGCTGTAATGCTAAATATGATAGTGTTTCAAACATCTTATAGTCCTCCTTCTTCTTTAGGTCCTTTTTTAATTTGAGTTAACATGATCTTCAGTTCGGCAATGAGCAGGATCGTGAAAACGGCTACAAACATCCAGAAGGTGATTTGTACCGAACTCTTGTCGATCTTTGTGGCTGCTGCAATGGTTGGCATCAGATCCTGTATCACCCAGGGCTGACGTCCCATCTCGGCCAGCAGCCAGCCGGTCTGCTGGGCAATGTAAACCAGTGGAATTGCAAGAATTGATAAGTATAATAGCCATTTTCTCTTTTCAATCTTTCCTTTCATAACACTTATGAGAACAAGTATGAATATCAGCAGGAAATATCCTGCAAGGATCACCATTACATGGAATGAGTAAAAGGATACCGGTACATTTGGGATCATATCGGCAGGGTCGTCAAAATACCCATAGCCGAAATACGCGAAATAATTATCCAGCCATTCCTGATCACTAAATAATGCTTCAAGGGAGTCTGCTTTTTCCATGAAGGACATCTTTGCCATTTCATTGTCTTCGCTGTTTTCGGCGAAATTCTTTGCATCCTTGTAATCATACAAGGTTTTGATGGCGATTTTCCCTCTTTCTATCTTTTCAAAATAAGACATGATGCCTTGTTGCTCATTACCTTTGATGAGGTCCCTGATGCCAGGAACAAAAGCATCGGATTCGAGAAATGCCATATAGGATAGCATATTTGGGATCTCAATGGAAAATGCACATTGTCTTTCGTTAATGTTATCTGTGTCAGGATTCACTTTTTTCAAAAAACCAATAGCAACAAGGGGTGCATTTGTTTGCCCGTCATACAATCCTTCCATAGCAGCTAATTTCATGGGCTGAACGCGGGCGATCTGTCTTGCAGATTCATCCCCGGTATGGATATTCATCACTGACATGATAAGTCCGAACACCGCTGCAACGATCATACTGCGTTTTGCAAAAAGAATGTGTCTTTTCTTTAACAGGTACCATGCACTGATACCAATCACGAAGATTGCGGCCAGTACGTAGCCGGAAGTGATGGTATGCAGGAATTTATTAACGGCGACAGGGGAGAAAAGTACCTCCCAGAAATTCACCATTTCATTTCTTGCTGTATCTGGATTGAATCGCATGCCGACCGGGCTTTGCATCCAGGCATTTGCAACCAGGATCCACAAAGCGGAAAGGCTTGCACCAAAGGCAACAAGCCATGTCGAGAGCAGGTGAAATTTCTTGCTCACCTTGTTCCATCCGAAAAACATGATCGCGATAAAGGTGGATTCCAGAAAGAATGCCATAATTCCTTCTATGGCCAGGGGTGCTCCGAAGATATCACCCACAAACCATGAGTAGTTCGACCAGTTGGTTCCGAATTGGAACTCCAGAATAATACCGGTGGCCACCCCGATGGCAAAGTTGATCCCAAATAATATCATCCAGAATTTGGTGATCCTCTTCCATTCAGGGTTCCCTGTTTTTACGTAAATCGACTCCATTATAGCAATAATGAAAGCCAGGCCAAGGGTAAGCGGTACAAAGATCCAGTGATACATTGCTGTCACTGCAAATTGTAATCGCGACCAATCGACCAATGCATAATCAATTTCCATCATTATATGAGGTTTTGGTTAGTTGTTCAATCACATGATTGCTTCGCTCCTCATCGGAGTCGAAATTGTTGTTTAAAAAATTTGGGAAAAAGAAAAACTTCAGAATTGCGAACATGATGAAGAGCTTGATCAGGATGATGATCCAAAGTCTCTTCCCGACAGGACTAAGATTCCTGAAGCCAGTGTAATAAAAGTTAAAAACTCTGACAAAGATGTTTTTCTTCAAAACGCGATTGCTTGAATTTCCAAAAATAAATAAAAAAATTTATGCAATCTCTTACTTAATTATAAAAATGTTTCAACAAAAAATCAATTTATCCTGTATTATTGCCGCGGTCATTTGACATAAATGCCTGAAAAGACCAGCATAAGGGAAAACGGCATTAATCTTTATGGCCAGGATTTTATTCGACTTGTTCAATGATTTTATCCTCCATTGGCATGATTTCATAAGCGCTTACGCTATAGCCTATATCTTCTATGGAAGCTGTAAATTCTTTGATGCCGACCTTTGCGGGATCGTACTTGACCTTGGCTTGTTCTTCCAGGAATGAGGCCCTGGCATCCTTTACGCCTTCCAGTGTGCTAAGCGCATCTGAGATTGTTTTTTCGCATCCTTCACAATGCATTCCGCTAACATTTATGATGGCAATCTCGACAGATGCTATTTTTTCTGTTGATTCATTATTGTCAGTGCCTGTCTGCTCAGTTTGCGGGGAATTACATGCTGCTGCCAGAAAGAGGATGATAAGAATTGATGATAAATGTTTCATGTTGGTAGATTTTTTTGTGGGAAGCAAATTTACAAAACTATCGATGATAATACTAATCACCAGCTTCCGCCGGCACCACCACCTCCGAAACCGCCGCCACCGAAACCGCCAAAACCACCGCTGCCGGAGGATCCGCCCCAGCCGCCACTGCTGCCGCGGCTACCGAACCAAAAAGCTGCCCAGGGTGACATGGGCCGGCTGCTAATGGTACTGGAGCGCCTTGAAAGCCAGAGGATGAAGAAGAAAAGTATAAAGAAAATTATCACGGGTGAGAATTCCCACAGTGCATGTCGGTAACTGCCGGAATATTCATCTGAGGAATATTCTCCTGCTGCCAGCTCCATAAGTACATTTGTTGCATTATCAATGCCACTGTAGTAATCATTGTTCTTAAAAGAGGGGATCATCTCAAAATCCACGATCTGCCCCGCCGTGATATCAGGGATTGCACCCCCGAGCCCATGCCCGACAGAGATCCATGCAAGGCCCCTGTTATTGCCAATTTTAGGCTTGATCACCACCACGATGCCGTTGTCCATGTCTGCCTGTCCAACTCCCCACTTATCACCGATCCTGTCGGCAAATTCAGATATGCCATAGCCATAAAGATCATTGGTAAGTATGACCAGTATCTGGTTTGAGGTCGTATCATTAAACCTGACCAGCTTATTTTCGAGGGCTGTTTTCTCAGAGGATGACAGAATTCCTGAATAGTCAACCACCAGACGGGGAGGCCTTGGCCTGTCAGGGATATCCTGAGCCTGTATGAATGAAAACCCAATGATCAGGATAAACCCGGTGAGGAAGGATTTTATCATGGACATTTTATATTATTAATCAGCGATATATTCTTACGCAGTATATTGTTATTTGCTCCCAAAGGAGATCTCATCCGGAAGCTCATTCACATCATCGGTCTGATAAGGAAAATGCTCTTTTAGATGGATGCCTGTCTGGGTGATCCCATTTATCAGCCCGTCAGTGAAATTCTCTTCACGAAATGCATTCAACATATCCACTTTTAGTTCTTCCCAGAAATCATCCGGTACTACCTTGTTGATTCCCTTGTCGCCGATGATAGCAAACTTGCGGTTTTTTACCGCCAGGTATAAAAGTACTCCGTTGCGAAGTTCGGTTTCATGGATTTTTAATTTTTTGAAGACCTCCAGGGCCTTTTCCATGACATCCCCCGGGCAAACAGAGTCGATATGCACCCTGATCTCGCCGGATGTATCGAGCTCCGCATTCATAATGGCCTGCTTAATATCATCACGCTGCTCCCGCGAAAAGAAATCCCTGGCTGATTTTGACATATATGGCAGTATTTATTCGTTAAGATAATCTCCTACATCCGGCACTTCCTCAGCTCCTTCTTTGGCTTCAAAATATACTTTGGCTTCAAAGCCATACCATGATGCCAGCATACGCGGGAAAAACTTCCTGATATAGGTGTTATACGCCCGTGTGTCTTCGTTGAACTTCCGCCTGGCATTGCTGATACGGTTTTCTGTTCCTTCAAGCTGCCGTTGCAGGTCCAGGTAATTCTGGTTGGCCTTCAGATCAGGGTATTTTTCTACCACTACCAATAACTTTGAAAGGGCGCTGCTCAGCCCTTCCTGGGCTTGTTGAAATTGCTGCATGCTGGCTGCATTCATGTTTGCAGGATCGATGGTCACTGAAGTGGCTTTGGCACGTGCTTCCACAACCTCCGTTAAGGTTTCCTGTTCATACTCTGCATAGGACTTTACCGTTTTAACAAGGTTGGGGATGAGGTCGGCGCGGCGCTGATAATCGTTCTCCACCTGCGACCACTTTTCAGTTACGCCCTCATCTAACCTGACCATTTTATTATAGGCTGATATCCCGGAGATGAGGATTACCAGCCCGATAAGCACGATCAGACCGATAATGATGACTGCAAATAATGCTTTTGGCTTCATAGGATATTATTTTGTTACGTTAGAAATTAATCAATCATATCAATGCTGCGCTTTACAAACTCACTCAACGACTGTCCTTTCAGCAGGTTTTGTGAGAGCAGGGCCAGGTCATAAACCTGTTTCACGATCTTGTCCTGTTTTTCTTCTTTCTTTTCATCCAGGATCTTTGTCATCATGGGATGATTGACATTCACCACCAGATTATACTGATCGGGGAGATTGTCCATTCCCATCATGCCACCACCCAAGGCTGACATATCTTTCATCCTGCGCATAAATTCCGCTTGTGTGATCATGAAAGGTACATCATTTTCACTCAGGTTTTCAAAAACCACTGAAAATTTTTCTTTATCAATGCTGCGTTCTATGACCGGTTTCAGTTCATCCTTTTGTTTATCATCCAGTTT
Organism: Bacteroidota bacterium; assembly: GCA_013202965.1. Taxonomy (GTDB): domain Bacteria; phylum Bacteroidota; class Bacteroidia; order Bacteroidales; family B18-G4; genus B18-G4. The sequence goes on from JABMQZ010000001.1 coordinate 10,589, forward strand.
AGATGGAATTTTCTCGTCATTTTTGATGAGTTTATCAACGGTGTCAGAATCTACACGGGTAAAACGTGTAGTACTTTCTTTCTGCTCCATGGTATTGATGAAATGGCTGTCGAGTATACCGTCGAGAACCAACACATCATAGCCTTTTTCCTTTGTTGCTTCAATATAACTGTGCTGTGCTTCAATATCGCTGGTGTAGAGAATAATAAGGTTTTTGTCTTTATCGGTCTGGAGCTTTTTAATATGCTTTTCGTATTCTTCCCTGGTAAAATATTTTCCTTCGGTATTCTTGTACAGCATATACTTTTTAGCCCTGTCGAAAAACTTTTCTTCGCTGATCATGCCATATTGAATAAAAACACGGATGTCGTCCCATTTTTTCTCAAAGCTTTCACGGTCTTTCTTGAAAAGCTCTTCCAGTTTATCCGATACCTTACGCATGATGTATCCTGAGATCTTCTTCACGCTGGCATCACTTTGCAGGTATGAGCGGGAAACATTCAGCGGGATGTCCGGAGAGTCGATCACACCATGCAGCAGGGTGAGGAAGTCCGGAACGATGCCTTCCACGGAATCAGTCACGAATACCTGGTTGCTATAAAGCTGGATCTTGTCTTTCTGGATTTCCACATTTTTCTTAACCTTGGGGAAATAAAGGATTCCGGTGAGGTTAAACGGATAGTCCACGTTGAGGTGTATCTGGAACAGTGGTGCTTCAAAAGTCATGGGATAAAGTTCCCGGTAAAAATTCTTGTAGTCCTCATCGCTGCAATTGGCCGGTTTCTTTTTCCAGAGTGGATCGGTATTGTTGATGATCCTGGGCTTTTGAACCTCAATGGTTTTATCATTGCCATCCTCGTCCTTTTCCCCTTCAATGGTTTCGGTCACGCTTTCGGTACCGAATTGTATGGGCACGGGAAGGAATTTACTGTATTTCTTCAGTAGTCCAAGGATGCGCTGTTCTTCCAGGAATTCCTTGGAATCATCATCGAGGTAAACGATCACCTCAGTCCCACGGTCTTCCTTGTCTGTTTCTGATAAAGTATATTCCGGGCTGCCATCGCATTCCCATTTCATGGCTTTGGTGGCTCCGCCTTTTTTGTATGTCTTTGTATTCAGTTCAACCTTGTCGGAAACCATGAATGCCGAATAAAATCCCAGTCCGAAATGTCCAATGATGGCATTTCTCTCTGACTCAGTCTTGGTTTTGAATTTCTTAACGAATTCTTCGGCGCTTGAAAAAGCAATTTCGTTGATGTATTTATCGATCTCTTCAGCATTCATCCCGATTCCACGGTCTTTGATGGTGAGGGTACCTGCCTTTTTGTCGATGACCACCTGAATGGTAAGATCGCCCAACTCCCCGCTGAATTTTCCAACTGAGGCAAGGGTCTTCATTTTCTGAGTGGCATCAACAGCATTTGATATCAGTTCCCGTAGAAATATCTCATGGTCGGAATAAAGAAATTTCTTGATGATCGGGAAAATGTTTTCTGTTTGTATGTTAATCTGTCCTTTTTGCATGTTTTTTGATTGTTTTGTTTTCTATTCCGGTAAAGTCAAAGCCTGTGCCATTTGAAATTGTATGACAATTTGACGGGATTTAATATATTTACAGCATCAAAGAAAACATATGGGTACTTTAATAAATGTTGCGGCGGTGATCATTGGAAGCCTGATCGGATTGCTGATCAATCGCAAACTCCCGGCAAAGATCATTACAATTATCTTTCAGGTGATGGGATTATTTACCCTGTTTCTTGGAATAAGCATGTCATTAAAGACTGAGCATTATCTGGTCGTGATCGGCAGCCTGGTTATTGGTGCTGTCATTGGTGAATTCATCGATCTTGATAAATACATGAAACGCTGGAGTGAAAAACTGAAGAAAAAACTCAGGATGGGTAACGATAAATTCTCCGATGGCATGATCACTGCTTTCCTTCTGTACTGTATGGGTGCCATGACCATAATGGGAGCCATTGAGGAAGGAGTAGAAGGCTCTTATGACATTCTCCTGATGAAATCCCTTATGGATGGGGTTTCATCGATTGCGCTGGCATCCGGAATGGGCATCGGGGTGATGTTCTCAAGTATTCCGTTGCTTCTGTACCAGGGTGGGCTTACCCTCTTCTCTTCCTTTATTGGTGAGCGCCTTACTGACGTTATTATCAATGACCTGAGTGCTGTCGGAGGCATATTGCTGATCGGACTGGGTATCAATATACTGGAAATCAAACAGCTGAAAATACTGAATATGATCCCGGCGCTGCTTGTTGTTGTGATCCTGTCTTACCTCCTATATTGATTCCATATTACAGCTTAAGCAGTTTGCGTATATGTGTTCTTCTGCCATCCGTAATTTTTACAATATAACTGCCACTCTCAAGATGGGCGATGTTAAAGCTCGCATCCTCCACCGAATGGATCACTTCATGCATTAGCTTTTCCGAATACATATTATACACTTCTACAATAAGTGGTATTGAAAAGTTTTCCGGAATAAAGATATTTACCATGCTATTTGCCGGGTTAGGATAAAGAAGCACTTCTTGCTCTCCTAAGTGTTTTTTATTGATAATAATCACTTCTTGAACATCATTCTTTTCTGCTGTATATGAACCTGATAAGGCAGGGGACAATGCTTCCTCCGGTGAATCTTTGGTATTACATTCAAAATACAGATCCGGGTCAACGACGATATTAACTTCTGCTCCTCTTTCTGTAATAAAACCATCCCTCAGGCTGACTATTTCTGAAGCAAGCATGTTTAACCTTCCTGTTGGCTGAACAATAACATCTCCCTGGGTGATCAGCGAGGTAACATTCTTGCCTGCTACGATCTTCCTGCCTCTCAGGTCCCAGTTTCCCATAACATAGGTATGCTGAAAATACACATCGGTCAGGATCACTTCGTTTACAATTTTTTCAAGGATATCTGCCGGCAATACATCATGATAGGTGGTGGATTCGGTTTCAATGCACACATCGAAAAGCGAATTCCCGTTCCTGATATCCAATGCGCTGTAATAGGGTATATAGGCCGGATCAGTGAAGCGCTCAAATTCAATTGCCAGATAATACAAGGGGGTGATTCCGGGCACCAGCAACTGAAACCACCAGTAGCTGGCCTGTTTGATAATGGGCGACATGCTGGTGAGGTCTTTTGGCAGCCAGCTGCCGGCCTGCATTTCCGCTGCCGTAAGATCGAATGTTTTTATGATTCCGTTTAGCGGGCCCGTATGGTAGGTGATCTTGTACCAGCCACCGGAATTCGGATTGGGTTCATCAGTGGAAAACGAAACGCCGATGTTACGGGTCAGGTGCGGATATCCGTCACCATTCATTGTGTTAAGGTCCTGATAAAAAGAATTATGGATCGATCCGCCAGGGTCATAAGTATTATAAACCAGCAGTTGTTTTGCTGCTGCATTGCTGAGTGCATGTTTTGCAAATTCATCACCTTCTTCATTTTCTTTCTTGAAATTCTGTAATGGTTCGGAAATTACTGCTCCCTGATGGGGGGAATCGATGGCAATAAATGTATGCACAGGGAGCGGATCATTTTCATACTCTGCTTTGGCCATGGCATAACGCGAAATGATCCCGCCCATGCTCACTCCGCCGGCAACTATAAGTTCTTCTCCGTATAGCGTGGAAATATAGCGGACTGCTGATGCGAAGACCGCCGCATTATTCCTGATATCCTGTGTCCCGAAATAATTGTCAAGAAGGAATACATCATATCCATTGTTACGGAAGCATTCGACCATATCTGCTGCCACAGAATAATACATCTCCTGCGGATTGGTATTATAGGCATCGAATCCTTCTGAAAATACAATGGCATTCAGCCCACTGGGATCATTGCCTTGCCATTTTCTGAGCGTATTCCCCACATTGTCTTTATATAAGTTTTGTGAAGATGGGATCACCTTGACCTTATACTGGCGGAAGCGAATGCTGCCATCAAAGAATACGACCCTTACTTTGAGGTCATATTCCCCTAATTCCGGGAAATGGGATGAGGAAGTATACCAGACAATGTCCTGTTTTGCTGAACCACTGTAAATTTGGCTGTATCCGTTGTCATTGACATTTACTTCCAGTTGCAGCATATACAGATGGGCAGTTGAAGGCCCGAAGCGACTTGTAAAGTTTATATAATTATTGTTTTGCTGGATGTACACGGGGATCACTTCTGCATTCAGGACACAAAGATGAACACCCTGTATCTTGTTTCCTTTCTCCTCCCAGGTATAGGCTGAAGGATCAGGAGGCGTCGATCCTGTGATGACATAGGATGCCGATTGTGACTTCCAGTCATCACAGATCTGCGCCTGCATTTGCTTGTGAAAGATCAGTTTAGTAAAAAGTAGTAAAGCGAGTAAGATGAGTAGTTGTAGTTTCATGATCGTATATTATAATTTAAGTCCTATTTTTAGATTGATGGTAATACTTGGGAACCATTTAGCTCCCGATTCATAATCCTTATCGTAAGGAAACTCATGCTGGCCGGACCCTTCTCCTTTCTTTCCTTCGTTTCTGCTGCTGATATAGCGTAAACCAAGCCCCAAAGCCGTATCAAAATGCAGCGGACCGACAATCCTGAATTGGTATCCGGCCATTGCATGAGTTGTAAACAGGTCCCGAAAGACCTCGTAATCGTTATCGACACCATTATTATATGTTTCATGCATTATGGCCAGGGTATGTTGCCATAATAGCTGCGGGCCAAGGTGAAATCCGCTGAAAGCGTTTCCCCCGGGAAACAGGTAAAACCTGTATTCTCCCGATACCTGTATCCCATTTACTTTTTCAGTATGGATTGTAGTATATGGCTGACTGCAGGATGCACATGGGAAGATATACATGATATCCATTTCCAGACTTTTATTCTTTCCTGCAGAGAATTCAACACCAAGCTGAACCCCCATGCTGTTGCTTACCTGGTCGCCCAGCAGGCTGATAAGGTCATACTTCATTATGATGCCTTTGCGATTTAATCCATCAGATGATTGAGCCTGTGACAGGAAAGAATAAAAAATGCAGGCCAGGATCAGGAGATATGATTTTGAATTTTTCATAGTACAGATTTTAAATGTTTAATGAATGGGTATGTATGTAAATTGAAAATATTCACGGCCTGCATTTGTTTTTAATATTGTGCATCTGTTTGTTTTCTCCGGATCTCATTGATCCTGGCATCCTGCTTAATGATATAAAGGGTGAGCTCTTCTATTTTAAGGAGAAGGAGCCTATCCATTTCCCCCAACTTAATTCCATCAGCTGTGACCTCTTCTGTTGAAGGGATTCCGGGTAAATGTCCGTTGTTGTTGATAAAGCAATTTAAATTATCCAGTGAAAGCAGTTCGTAGTCACTATGAAATACATAATCAGGCCAGTTCTCACTGACTTTCACGGTGACTTCTTCCGTAAGTATGGCACCGTCTACGGCAAGTTTATAACTATGAGTTTCTCCTGTACCTATTCCGACATTCCCGTTTTGTTTGATCACCATAAATGATGCATAGCTGTCGGATAGATTATCAAGTTTTCCGATAAGCAGGTCAGAAGAATGTTTCTGGTTTCCGTCCATTCCGATAAACCATTTATCCGTCATATCATTTGCAATGCATAAACCAACATTTCCACCCCAGTCAAGCTTCTTGTTCAACTCAAGTGTTGTGGATGGTTCTTTGGTTCCAATTCCCACTTTTGTATCAACTCCAAACAGTACCGGCCCTGAATTTCCGAGCTTCACTGCACCTGATTCCGGATTGGTTTGACTGAAAATTCCGAGTATATGGCCTTGATCAACATCTGTCAGGTAAGCATCATTGCCAATTTTGAGGTTCATCCCTCCGGCGGTGTATATGTCTGCAAGATCAAGTTGGGCCACAGGATTGGATGTCCCGAGACCTACATTCCCTTTTAACCGATAAATATCATCTTCATTTATTATCCAGTCATCATCGCCCAATTGGGAAGGATTTGTCCAGAAAGCATGGCCTTCAGCATCTGAACGCAGCACCCAACCTTCAATATTATCATGGTAAAGTTCATGGTCGAAAAGGGTAAATTGTTTTGAGAAGATGCTTCCCTGAACATCAAGGTCATAAGTAGGGTAAAATGTGTTGATGCCCACGGCACCTTCATTGAACACATAATTTTTTTCTGTACGGAAAATCAGTCCGTTATCATCGGTGCTCCTGATCCCATGATTAAGGTTGCCCAGCAAGAGATCTGCGTTCCTGAAATTACTTTGTTCAATAAATAAGTTAGCTGGTTCGCCTTGGTCGGCTCGAATATGCAATTTCGCCTGTGGCTCTGTTACATTTCCGATACCTACTGTCCCCGTTCTGAACTTTGAGTCTGACGTACTAATGAAAAGTGTAGGGTAAATACTATTGAAGCCAATCATAAGACTGTTTTCAAAATTATTAAGTAGTCTGTCCGGCATATCAATTCCAAATCCATTTCCGATGGTAAAGGATTGTTGTGCCAGGCCTGACAGATTGCTGCCAAGTGTGAAAGAACGATCACCATCTGCATTGCTCTGGCTCCCTATTCCGGTAGCCCCTTCTCCTGAAACAATAACAAGAGATCCTGATGCAAATGCAGCATAACCTGTCGCTTTAGTCTTCAGCCCAATAGCGCTTGATGCCTTCAAATGACTGGATGTTGTGTTCTGGCAATTTGTACATTGTGCCATGAGTTTTGTATGCGGGCCCAGCATCCAGAATGCCAGCATAAAGAAAATTAGTTTGTGTCCTGAGTTCATAATCGTCATGTTTTAGTTTAAATTAGTTTTTTGAGTTTGTAGTTTTTGAGTTTTACCGGTAAAAGAGTATTCCCTTTCTTATTAATACCGGATTTTGGAAAACGTCTACAATTTTATTAGAAAAAATTTTCACTAAAACTTCATGGGATTCATGCCAGAGCTTTACTCATGGGAGATGCGTTGTTATTTTCTGAGCAATGCCAAATGAGCAAAGAGCAGGATTATAGTTGCTACTGGCTGGATCAGGAGTGCCTAATGCCTGGTGACTAGTGGCTAGTGCCTATCTGGAGTGAATAGTGAAGAGTTTAGATTGTATTGAAGATTTCATTTCTCACAGTCTCACAGTCTCAAAGTCACACAGCCGGTGAAGGCAAATTTGGAATTTAATGGTTTATTATTTGGAATTTATTTGGATTTTGGATTTTCCAATAGGATTTTTTAAGAAACCTTCCATGCAGCACCCATATGGGGCGCTCTTCAAAAACACAGTACTTTATGAGGTGTTTTTTACTGATAATTGGATATATTTTGTATTTTAGCAATGATCTTATCAGATAGTACAAAACAAATTAAAAGACATAGATATGCAAGACATTGAATGGGGCAGTTTGCCTTTCGGCTATTTTAAAACTGAGTATAATGTAAGGTGTTATAATCGTTTTGGAACGTGGGGGGAAATTGAAGTCTCTTCATCTGAATATATTAACATTCACATGGCTGCCACTTGCCTTCATTATGGGCAGGAAGCTTTCGAAGGAATGAAGGTTTTCCGTGGAGCAGATGATAATATCCGTATTTTCCGCTGGGAAGAAAATGCGAAAAGAATGAGGCGGTCAGCTGAGGGGGTGATGATGGCGGAGGTACCGGATGAGCTTTTCTTTGGAATGATTGAGAAGGTGGTTAAGCTAAATACAGAATTTATTCCACCCTTTGGCAGCGGTGCTGCTTTGTATATTCGTCCCTTGCTTATCGGGACAGGCCCGCAGGTAGGTGTTAAACCTGCTGATGAATATTTGTTCATGATATTTGTTGGCCCTGTTGGTCCTTATTTCAAGGAAGGCTTTCGTCCTGTCAGGATGCAGATTGTAAGGGATTATGATCGTTGTGCACCTCTTGGTACCGGGCATATCAAGGTAGGTGGAAACTATGCTGCCAGTCTGAAGCCAGCTGCACGCGCTAAAGCGGAAGGATTTGCCTCGGTTATTTTCCTGGAAGCAAAAGAAAAGAAATATATCGATGAGGCCGGCCCGGCCAATTTCTTCGGCATTAAGGACAAAAAATATATCACTCCCGATTCTCATTCTATTCTTCCTTCCATTACCAACATGAGTTTACGAACACTTGCAAAGGATATGGGGCTGGAGGTGGAATTGCGGCATGTTACCGTTGAAGAGCTTGGAGAATTTGATGAGGCGGGCGCCTGTGGCACTGCGGCCATTATTTCACCTATTCGCGAAATTGAAGATCGTGATACGGGAAAAGTATATACATATGGCGATGGTGAAGCAGGACCAATATCAACAGCACTATATAATAAACTGCGTGCCATCCAATACGGTGAAGAACCTGATCCCTATGGCTGGACTAAGATTATTGAATAATTGAGACTGGCTTAACAGATACCTGCTGCTTTCAGGATTTCTTGCATTTGCTCTTGTAATTTGATGGCCTCTGCTCTAGCTTTTTCGGCAAAATCCTCATCCTTACCGGCGTAAATGATCCCTCTTGACGAGTTTACCAGCAGTCCGCAGTCCTTGTTGAGGCCATGTTTAGCCACTTCTTCAAGGCTGCCACCCTGGGCACCAACTCCCGGCACCAGAAGAAAATGATCGGGGATGATCTCTCTGATAGCGGATAACATCTCTGCCTTGGTAGCACCAACAACATACATGAGCTTGTCGGCTGTGCCCCACTCAGAAGATTTCTGCAAAACACGCTCATAGACCATCTTGCCGTTTTCCGTCTTGATCATCTGGAAATCATCTGAACCTTTGTTGGAGGTGAGTGCCAGAAGCACGACCCATTTGCCGGGAATGTCCAGGAAGGGCCCGACTGAATCCTGCCCCATATAAGGGGCTACAGTAATTGCATCAAAATCAAGGGTATTAAGAAAAGCCTTTGCATACCTGCCCGAAGTATTGCCAATATCACCACGTTTGGCATCTGCAATGGTAAAAACATCTTTTTCTTTCAGATAGGCAATGGTCTTTTCCAGGCTTTGCCAGCCTTTCGATCCATATGCTTCATAAAAAGCAATATTTGGCTTATATGCAACTGTAAGGTCGGCTGTTGCATCAATGATGGCTTTATTGAACTCAAAAATGGGATCAGCTTCTTTCAATAAATGCTGCGGGATCTTTTCCAGATCGGTATCCAGCCCAATGCAGAGGAAAGATTTTTTTTGGAGGATCAGGGCAACAAGTTCATTGCGTGTCATAGGAAAGGGCTTGTTTGTTTATTTGTATAATAGGCTTTTAATTTAAACGCAATTCTACATTCTACACTCTACATTTTCACTCTTCACCAGGCACTCGGCATTAGGCACTCTTTATCCCAACTCTTGCTTTAAGCGTTCAGCATTCTCAGCCAGTTGAAGACCATCAATCAGTTCCTGAACGTTTCCGTTAATTATTTCCTGGAGATTATATAGTGTGAGGTTAATGCGATGATCGGTTACTCTTCCCTGTGGCCAGTTGTAAGTACGGATCTTTGCTGACCTGTCGCCTGTACTGACCATGGTTTTACGTTGCGATGATATCTCGTCAAGGTATTTTTTGTATTCTATCTCATATAAGCGGGTGCGCAACACTTTCATCGCCTTATCAAAATTTTTGATCTGAGATTTCTGATCCTGGCAGGTGACGACGGTATTGGTTGGAATATGTGTAAGCCTGACCGCAGAATAGGTAGTATTCACTGATTGTCCGCCGGGGCCGGAAGAGCAATAGGTGTCTCTGCGAATATCTTCCTGTTTCAGTTCTATGTCAAATTCATCAGCCTCAGGTAAAACCACCACGGATGCTGCGGAAGTATGAACACGTCCCTGGGTTTCGGTTTTCGGAACGCGCTGGACCCTGTGAACCCCGGATTCATATTTCATCTGCCCGTACACATTATTCCCGCTGATGTTAAAGATGATCTCCTTAAAGCCTCCCACTGTACCTTCTGTTAAGCTGACCTCCTCAACTTTCCATTTTTTTGTTTCGCAGAATTTCATGTACATCCTGTACAGGTCGCCTGCAAAAATACTTGCCTCGTCTCCTCCGGCTCCGGCCCTGATCTCTACCAATGCATTTTTCTCGTCCTGGGGATCTTTTGGAATGAGCATAAAGCGGATTTCTTCTTCCATACTTGCCTTACGTTCGCTCAATTCATGGAGTTCCTGTTTGGCCATTTCCCTGAATTCTTCATCTTTTTCAGTTTTCAGGACCAGCTTGGTCGAATCAATGTTGGCGACAACGTTAGCATATTCCTTGTAGGCATCGACAATGGGTTGCAACTCTTTATAATCTTTATTGAGTTTGATGAACTTTTTCATGTCTTTCATCACACCCGGATCATTCATTTGTTCACCAATTTCCTGCCAGCGTTTATATATTCCTTCCAGTTTGTCGAGCATCTTTTTTTAGATTTCGGTTTGCAATTTACGATAAATTGTGCAGGGATGCCATCCTTATAGGGATGCCATCCTTAAGTTATATTAATAAGCTTTATTAGTAGTAGTAAGCACCAGAATCACTAATGATTGTCAATTTAGCCCCTTTGCCTTCTTCAACACGGCCCACAATACGGGCATCGATGCCGAAGGATCCTGATATGGAAATAATGTCAGAAGCGAACTCTTCCGGTACATATAATTCAAAGCGATGACCCATATTGAAAACCCTGTACATTTCTTGCCATCCGGTGCCAGATTGCTCCTGAATAAGCTTGAAAAGGGGAGGAGTGGGGAAAAGATTGTCCTTTACAATATGAAGGTTATCAACGAAATGCAGGATCTTGGTTTGCGCACCGCCGCTGCAATGTACCATGCCATGAATATTCCGGCGATGATTTTTCAGCACCTCCCTGACCACCGGGGCATAGGTCCGGGTAGGGGAGAGCAGCAATTTTCCGGCATCAACTCCGGGCACTTCTGTCGGATCAGTCAGAGCCATTTTTCCGGAATACACAAGCTTCGCCGGAACGGCAGGGTCAAAACTCTCAGGATATTTAGATGCAAAGAGTTTTTCAAAGACATCGTGCCTCGCTGAGGTCAGTCCGTTGGAGCCCATCCCTCCGTTATATTCTTTTTCATAAGTCGATTGACCAAAGGATGCAAGGCCGACAATGAAGTCTCCGGCAACGATCTTGTCATTTGTAATAATTTCATCCCGCCTGCTGCGTGCTGTTACGGTTGAATCCACAATGATGGTGCGAACCAGGTCACCCACATCAGCTGTTTCACCCCCGCTGGACCAGATCCCGATACCGAGCTCACGCATCTCTGCCAGAAACTCTTCCGTTCCATTAATGATGGCAGCGATAACTTCTCCGGGAATCAGCTTTTTATTTCTTCCAATGGTGGATGACAGCAAAATATTATCCGTAACCCCAACACAAAGCAAGTCGTCGAGGTTCATGACTATGGCATCCTGAGCGATGCCTTTCCATACCGACAGATCGCCTGTTTCTTTCCAATAGAGATAAGCCAATGAAGATTTGGTGCCGGCTCCATCGGCATGCATGATGTTGCAATGCTCATCACTGCCCTGTAGAATATCAGGGATGACCTTGCAAAAAGCTTTGGGAAACAGGCCTTTGTCAATGGATTTTATCGCATTGTGAACATCCTCTTTCGAGGCGGAAACACCACGCTGATCATATCTGTGCTCTTCAGTCACCTGCGTCTAATCTTCTTTATATTGGAATATGATTTCTTTTGTATTCTCGTTGATGATGTATGTGCCGATCTTTTGCATCACCTGTCTGCCAAGAGTGACAGGGTTTTGTTGCCTGTGAACAACAGTGAACTTCACGTCCCTGATCGTTCTGGCCCCAATCCTTAACTCATCAATATTGAAAATGCTATTATTCCGGATGGATTTATCGGCCAGGATCTTCGTAGGATCTCCCTCGAAATCACTTTTAGATATGATCCCGTCATTGAGCAATTGCAGTGCCTTATCAAGTGAAACCTGGGCCGGGACACGGTCTTCATAAATGAAATTGTCGTTATATCCGTTAAGGATTACCGGGACAATTAAGAGACCGGTCTTATCCTGGGTCTGGAACCTGACCACATTATCGTCAGGGTTTACCAGGATGCTCACCTCATCGGGATATTCACTGATTCCGGATTTGGGTACATAATCTTTCCTTAGCACACTGAAATCGGTTCTCCTGTTGAGCTGGTGTGCCACCTCCTGTTCTTCGACCGATGGCAGGGCAGTGATGTATTCTTCTGTAAGCACATCTCCTTCCTTAAAAGTAAAGCCTTCACGTGTTAATTCTTTAGTCATTTTCCTTGGCACCCTTTCACCATAGCCTTTTGCAACAAGACGATCTCCATCTATGCCTCTGAGAACAAGGTAATCAACAACTGATTGTGCCCTTTTCTGGGACAGGAGGTCGTTTCGTTCATGGGAATCGCGTGAATCTGTGTGGGAGGCCAGTTCGACAACGATTCTGGGGTTCTCATCCAGTGTCTGGATCAAGCCCTGTAACGAATCCTCATACTGTGGCTTGAGGTTCCACTTCGCAAGATCGTATAGGATCTCCGGCAGTACAATAGGTTCCTCAGGTATGGGCTTAAGCAGGAAATCCTGGGTAAAATCTTTCCCTTTTTCATGCCCCACTGTAGTAATGGTCACAGAACTGTTAAAATAATTTGCTTTGTTCACTGCGACCTCATAAGTGGTGTATGGCCTGACCTGGGTTTTTCCGAAATTGTACACGCCTTCTTCCGTGGTTCGGGTGGTGACTGAGGTGCCGTCGGAGCCGACGAGGCTTACATAGGCATCCATCACGAACTGCAGGGTTCTGTCATCTGTAACCACACCGGTGAGAGTGAACTCCAATGGTGGAACGATCAGAGAATAGATGTCTTCCAAGCCTTTCCGGCCACGCCGGTCACTGCTGAAGAAACCTTTTTCCTCATCGGGATGAAACATGATTCCGAAATCGTTGAACTCGGAATTAATAGCGGGTTTTATATTTTCAGGCTCACTCCAGTTTCCTTCTGCATCAATGGTGGTAATAAATATATCGAGACCACCCATTCCGGGATGGCCGTCTGAAGAAAAATACAGGACTGTATCAGAACGCAGGTAAGGGAACATCTCATCCCCGGGCGTATTGATAACAGGTCCCAGGTTGAACGGCCTGCTGAACTCATCATCTTTAGAATCGCGAAATGCAACCCAGATATCATTGCCGCCAAAGCCGCCTGTTCTGTCGGAGGTGAAATAGATTAACAGCTCATTTTCACTGAGTGTAGGATGCCCGAAAGCATCAGAGGAATCGTTGCTGAGCTTTACCATTTCCGGTTTGCTCCAGATCCTTCCTGTCCTGCGTGAACTGTAGATCTGGCAGCCATTGATCTTTTTATCTTCATTGGGGCAGCGTGTAAAATACAGGGTGCTGTACCTGCTGTTCATAACACCGGCACCTTCATTGGCTTCTGTATTAACGCCTTCCTCAGTATTATCAAGCAGAACGGGTTCACTCCATTCGCCTTTTCTGTCGATACGTGTGGAAAACAGATCACTGAAATTCTGATCGGTCCATTCATCGGTCTTTTTACCGCTGGCGCCTTCCCGGGTGGAAGTAAAGATCAGTTCATTGAAATTGTCATTGGCATAAGTGGGTGCAAAATCTGATTGCCTGCTGTTGATCTTTTTGATGTATTCAACTTCATATTTTGAAGGATATTCCAGCCATTCTTCTATCATGGCTATTGACTCTGCCCCGGCCAGGCCTCTTGGATCATCGGGTACAGCTTCTGCATACAGATTATAAAATTCCCCTGCATCTTCGTAAAATCCTCCTCCTTTCAGGATGTTTGCATAATGAAGCAGAAGAATGGGTTCTTTTTTGTCGTAGCCGGTTTTATGTAACCTTTTATATTGCGCTTTTGCAGCTTTCGGGTTTCCTGTAAGGCGATAGCATTCTGCCAGCCGGAATGATACACGATCCTTTTCCGCCCTGTTATTCTTGGTCTTCGCCTGGGCTTTCTTATATCTTTCAATGGCCAGAACGTATTTCTTGTCTTCAAATGCCTCATCCGCTCCCCTGGCATAATTTCTTTTCTGACCGTAAGCTGCTGCAGAAACAAGCAGGCAGATTAAGAAGAGGAATGAAATTTTTTTAATAAGGTTCATATAGCCCTGTGCTTATATTATTATCCTTTTATGCTAACGCAAAAAATATATTTTTATTCATCCGGCCCCTTTATTTCTTTATAATCTTTTTCCGGGCCTTTTGAATTTTTAGTTTCAGGTTTTGGATCACTTTCATTAATGATCCTTTCCACGTCCACATCTGTCTTGAAATTGCTGACTTCCTGTTTGACCTCTCTTTGAATTTCAGATGATGCTTTTTTGATCTCTCGAATTCCCTTGCCGAATTTCCTGGCAAATTCAGGGATCTTTTGCGGGCCGAAAATGATAAAGATTACTACCACGACAATAAATATCTCCCCGAAACTGATATCGAGAAATAACATAGCCGGCATGATATTATCCACTGCAGTGATCACCTGAGCAAAAGTAATAAAAAAAAAGTCCTGAGTTGTTCAGGACTTTTTTACTAAATAAATATAGGATTACTTTTTCTTTTTCTTCTGAACTTGTTTAATAAATTTGGTGGGTACACCCCTCAGCTTCTTATCGCCGCCCAAAAGGTCATATGCTATCGGGCTGGCAGTAAAGAGTGAAGAGTATGTACCAATCAGGATACCCATCAGCAGGGCAAAGGTAAAGCCCCTGATCACCTCACCTCCAAAGACGAAAATGATGGCCACAACCCCAAGTGTGGTGAGTGAAGTATTGAGGGTACGTACCAGGGTGCTGTTGAGTGCTGCATTCATATTGTCTCTCATGTCTCTTTTAGGATGCAGTCCGGTAAATTCCCTGATCCTGTCGAAGATGATCACGGTATCATTAATGGAATATCCTACAATGGTAAGGATGGCCGCAATGAATGCCTGGTCGATCTCCATACTGAAAGGCAGGATATGATAGAAAATTGAAAACAAACCGAACACGATCATGGTATCATGAATCAGGGCAACAAGGCCGGCAAGCCCAAACTGCCATTTCCTGAAACGGAGTGCGATATAGATAAATATAACCAGTAGTGCAATACCCATAGAACGCCAGGCCCTGGTCATGATGTCATCAGCAATGACGGGATCAACTTTTTGTGAACTCAGTATCCCTATCAGCTTGTTTTCAGTTTCTATATCCGAACCAAATTCATGATATTCAACTGATTCGTCCAGATAAAATACTTTCAGGCTGTTATACAATTTCACCTGGATGATTGAGTCTACTTCCGGTGATTTATCTTCGATAAGATATTTGGTGGTGATCTTCACCTGCGTGTTTGGCCCGAAGGTTTTTACTTCAGGGGCGCTGTTTTCGAATTCTACAGTCAGGACTTTCCTGATGTCTGCTGTGGAAACCGGTTGGTCAAAGCGCACTACATAGGTGCGGCCCCCGCTGAAATCAATTCCGGGGTTCAATCCCCTCATGAAAAGGGATACGATGCCGATGCCAATGATAAGGCCGGAGAAAATATAGGCTTTCCACCTCATTCCAAGGAAATCTATACTTACATTAGAAAGCAAATTCCTTGTATATTTAGTATCAAAAGTAACCTTCTTCTTCTTGTTTAATAGCGTTGTGAATACCAGCCTTGAAATAAAGATGGATGAGAAGAGTGATGACAGGATACCGATGATCAGTGTGGTGGCAAAACCCTGTACCGGGCCGGTACCAAATACGTAGAGTACAATAGCTGTAAGCAATGTGGTTACGTTACCATCAATGATGGCCGAATATGCATTTTTGTACCCATCTGCTATGGCAAGGCGCATGCCTTTACCTGCCCTTATTTCTTCCTTGATACGTTCGAAAATGATCACGTTCGCATCAACCGCCATGCCGATGGTCAGCACAATACCGGCGATACCCGGAAGGGTTAGTACCGCTTGCAATGATGCCAGCACACCGAAGATGAAGAAGATGTTTGTAAGCAGTGCCAGGTTGGCCACCCAGCCGGCGCGACTGTAGAAAAGGATCATATATACAAGAACCAGGAAAAAAGCGATTATAAAGGACCACATTCCTGCACTTACGGCTTCCGCACCTAGTGATGGGCCTACGACTGCCTCTTCAACGATCCTGGCAGGAGCAGGAAGCTTGCCTGCTTTCAGGATATTGGCAAGGTCTTTTCCTTCATTAACATCTCCGATACCTGAAATGGATGACATCCCGTTGGGGATCTCTCCTCTTACATTCGGATAGGAATAGACGTAACCATCGAGGACGATGGCAATTTGTTTGTTTATATTGTCGCGGGTAAGCCTTCTCCATTCCTTGGCTCCATCGCTGTTCATGGTCATGCTAACTTCCACCTGACCCATCTGGTCGTAATCCTGGCGGGCATTAACGATAACATCACCGGTCAGTGGTGCTCGCTTGTCGCGGGTGGTGACCTTAATTGCCACGAGTTCGAGTATGTCAGAACCGGCTTCCCTTGGTTTACTTGCCCAAAGCAGTTTCAGGTCAATGGGAAGGACTTCCTTTGCCCTTTTGAGCATATAGTTGATCTTTGCAGTATCTTTAATGAGGGCATATCCGACAGTGGCGGCATTGATCGGCCTTCCTTCCTGGTCAACAGAAAGCTGGAGTATGGAACGCAGCGGATAATTTTTCTCAGCATCTTCCATGGATTCATCAGGCATGTCCATGATGGAATCCGATTCAAGTTGATCGAGGAGAACAGTTGCTGCATCTGTGGTATCAGTGGTGATCTCTTCGATCACGACATCAGCTTCAGTAATTTCATCTTCCACCAGGCTGTCGCCTGAGATAAGCATCGCTTCCCTGGCATTGATCTTCTTGATCATATCTTCCACCTCGATAATATCATTTACGATATCCGGAAGCTGGTAAGTTTCCCAGAACTCGAGTTGTGCTGTTCCCTGCAAAAGTTTCCTGATACGTGCAGGTTCCTTGATGCCGGGCAGCTCCACAAGGATCCTTCCTGCCGTCGAAAGTTTTGAGATGTTCGGTTGTGTAACCCCGAAACGGTCGATACGTGTACGGAGAATGTTGAAGGCACGGTCGATAGCGTCATTGGTTTCTACCTTCAGTATATTGATCACCTCCTGGTTGCTTGAGTTGTAAGTGATCTTGTCTCTCAGGTCAACGGTTGTGAAATATGATGAAAGGTTTTGACCGGGGGCCATCTCTTCCCATGTTTCCCCGAAGAGGGTCACAAAGTCTTTCGAACTATAACGTTGCCTGGCGTATGTTTCGGCCATGACCGATCTGAACAGCGGGTCTTCATTGTAGCCTGAAAGGGCATTTACAATATCTCCGACTTTCACTTCAAGGATCACGTTCATCCCGCCTTTAAGGTCGAGGCCAAGGTTAAGCTCACGCTCCTTTGCTTCCATGTAAGTGTATCGCCTGATCAGGATATTAAATTCTCCTGCTTCATTGTCGAGGTAATGCTGTTCCCTGGCTTTAGCAATGGAATCGATCAGATAGGCTTCCTTTAATTCGTCGTCACCGGCCAGTCTTTTTGCAATGGTATAGGTTTCTTCAGCGTAAGCATAACTCCTGGCATCACTTTCCACTTTAGAGACGAAGAAAGTAAATGACAACTGGAATAAGCAAACAATGGCGAAAGCTATTGCAAAAACTATAATGGCTCCTCTGTTTTGCATGTGTTTAAATTTAATTTAGTTTACATCAGATTTTTGAGGGTGCAAAAATAGAATAATATTTGTTAATTAACAATATTTAGGGGAGGAAAACTTGGATTAGGGGTTAGGTGTTCACTTCGCTGCGGCGGACGCTGTGGGTGTAAAGTTATGGATTATGGATTATGAATTAATTTCTGATTTCTGATTTCTGATTTCTGATACATTGTTGTCCGGTTAAAAAGATGAATTGCTTATCTGCTAAGTTTTATTCATTTGTATATGTGTCGCTCGACTCCGCTCGCGATGACAATTCTTGGTC
>JABMQZ010000215.1 GCA_013202965.1 Bacteroidota bacterium
CACGAATCCCGGTGTAACCCACTCCATTTCCAGCATCGGAAGTGGTGACAACCGATGGTAAATAGTTCATCAAAACAGGAATATCTTGACCTAAATTGCGAGCTGCAATTTCTTTTTTGCTCAAATTACTGAAACTAACGGGTGTTTTTGAAGTAACTCGAATTGCCGAAACCAAAACTTCATCGAGTGCATTGACTTTGGTAGTGTCTTGTTGTTTTTCTTGCGAGAAAGAGAGAAAAGAGACAAGAAAAAAGAGCATAGAGCATAGACGAATAGATAATAAATTAGAAAGTTTCGCCTTTGTACGTTGTACGTTGTACGTTGTACGTTGTACCTAATACTTAATACCCATATTTCAATTTTGTCCCCTTGCCAGTTTCAGAAACACCCCCTCCATTGAATCAGCTCCGAACTGCTCCTTCAGCCTTTCGGGAGTATCCAAAGCTTCGATCCTGCCATCGACCATGATAGAAACCCGCTGGCAGTATTCTGCTTCATCCATATAATGGGTGGTGACGAATATGGTGGTCCCTGCAGATGCGACTTCATAGATCATTTCCCAGAATTGCCTCCGGGTAACCGGATCGACACCAGCGGTCGGCTCATCCAGAAAGATGATCTTTGGGTCATGCATCATAGCCACCGAAAAAGCAAGTTTTTGTTTCCACCCCAGAGGGAGTGACTTTATAATTGCATTTTTTTTCTTTTCAAGTTTGAGCTTATGCAGGTAATAGCTTATCTTCTCCCTGATATCCTTACGGGAAAGGCCATAAATCCCACCATAAAAACGGAAATTCTCTGCTATAGTCATATCCTCATACAGAGAAAATTTCTGGCTCATATAACCAATATTTTGTTTCACCTTATTGGTTTGCCTGCATACATCGAAGCCGGCAACTTCAATCTTACCTGAAGTGGGGAGAAGCAGTCCGCAAAGAATCCGGATGGCAGTTGTTTTACCTGCCCCGTTTGCCCCAAGAAACCCGAAAATCTCACCTTTTTTCACATAAAAGTTAAGTTTATCGACAGCCGTAAAACTCCCGAACTTTCTGGTGAGATCCTCTACCCTGATAATATGCTCCTCGCTATACATTATCTTTCACTCCCATAAGTTCCATAAAACAATCCTCTATCCCGGGTCTGATCATCTTGATCTTAATTGATGAATGCCCTTTCAACTTGAGGTATTCTTCCAAATCCTTTACCTCCAGTTGATTTTCTTTCGGGCTGAAATGGACAAAAGCTCCGAACCTGTATGCCGAGTAGCATCCATCGAATGCAACAAGGTTATCCACAAGCTGAAACATGTTATCTGTACGCACTTCTGCCAGTGGCCGGTGATGATCATTGATCACACCTTCGGGTGTGTTGATGCTCATAACAGCCCCTTCCTGCATTAGGGCCACACGATCACACATACCGGCTTCATCCATATATGGCGTGGAGACAAGAATGGTAATCCCCCAGCTCCTCAGGCGTTTCAGCATCTCCCAGAATTCCTTCCTGGACACGGCATCAACACCCGTAGTAGGCTCATCCAGAAACAGAACATCAGGCTTGTGAATCAGGGCGCATGACAAGGCAAGTTTCTGTTTCATTCCTCCACTCAATTTTCCGGCAAGGCGTTTTCTGAAGGGTTCTATCTGCTTGTAGATATCTTCAATGAGGTAGTAATTCTCCTGAATGCTGGTGTTGAAAATGCTGGCAAAAAACTTCAGGTTTTCTTCCACTGAGAGATCCTGGTAAAGTGAGAAGCGCCCCGGCATATAACCAACGATCTTTCTGATCTTTCTGTAATCCCTTACAACATCCAGTCCCTCAACTGTTGCATGCCCGGCATCCGGTAATAACAGGCTTACAAGGATCCTGAACAAGGTGGTTTTCCCGGCCCCGTCAGGACCTATGAATCCGAATATTTCACCCCTGGTAACATCAAGGCTGATACCCCGGAGCGCCTCAACACCCTTATAGGACTTTGATAAATCTTCAATTTTAACTGAGAAATCATTCATCACTCATGACCTGTTATTCTTCACGCAGCACTAATCATTAATCACCAATCATTCTTCAACGCGTGTCCAGTATGTTGTTCTCCCAATCAGCGAGATCCCGATATATCCCCTGATCCTCAGAAGATCCATTTCTTTCATGATGATATAGCAACTATATGATTTGCCGTTTTTAGGATCATAAATATCGCCTTCATCCCATTCGTTATCTTCATCCCATTCAAAATCGGTCAGGAGCATAATGCCAAGAGAGGGGCGTTTTTGCAATTCGGGGTCCGGATTGTGTTTATCCAGTTTTGGTTTGCCTGTCTCATCATCAATGGGGTTTTTCAACCAGATGATCTTACCGAAATACAGGTCTCCCTCTTTATAGACCTCAACATGTGCATCTTTATCTTCATTCAGCCATATGCCGAGAATGTCATCCGCCTTGTATTCCTGGGCTGAAACGTTAGTAGCAGTAAATAATCCTGCTGCAATGATCATCAATAAAATTCTGAACTTCTTCATAATAATAATTTAGGTTAATAATTTATTTGGGGTCTAAAGTACGTTTAAATTTAACTTCACCTGGCATCCCGATCTTTATAGTGCCATTATTTTCCACTAAAATCTTAACCGCATAAACGAGGTTTACACGTTCATCTTTAGTTTGAATGGTTTTGGGAGTGAACTCTGCCGTGGAAGAGATCCAGCTGATGATACCAGGCATACTACTGTTCTCTGTCACAGATCTGTCGATCTGAACTTCAACCTCTTGTCCAAGTTTGATATGAGGCAACTGCCCACCGCTTACATAAACCTTTAGTTTCATTTTACTGAGGTCGGCGATTTTATATAATGGTTTTCCCATCACCGTTACCTCTCCGGTTTCCGCATACTTTGTTAATACAGTTCCGTCAACGGGGTTAATGACCCTGCATTTGGCAAGGGATTCCTTCACCTGATTGATCTGGATATCGATGGTTTCAATTTCTGCAAGGATGCGCTGTTTCTGTGATCTGGTGGAGGAGATTTGTGCATTCAACAGGTCAATTGCCCCATTGATATCATCAATTTGCTTTTGTGTCGCTGCACCCTTCTTGAATAATTTATCAAGCCGTTCTTTGTCTACCATCAGGTTCTTTTTCTGTTGCAGTTGTACATTCATCTGGGCATCAATGGTTATGATCCCTGTTCTCACAGCCGCCTTACTTTTAATCAGCTGCTGCTTCTTCAATGCCAGATCTGTGGTGTCAATCAGTCCGGCGTACTGTCCGTTTGTCAAAACCTGTCCTTCGGCAACATTCATGGAAAGGATCTCTCCCTGAGCCATAGCCGAAACCATGACTTCCGTGGCCTCAAAATTTCCATATGCATCAGCTTTGTTGTTGTTGTTACTGCATGCAATTACACCGAAGGATATTAAAATGATCCAAAATATTTTTTTCATCTTATGTTGATTTATAATTTACCCAATGTTGTTAAATAATCCACCTGAGCTTTTGCCAGCTGAATTTTATGCATTTCCAGGTTTAACTTTGCCTGTGCCTCTTCATTAATCCTGCTCACAAAATCAGATGAGGTGATTACTCCATTGTCGAAGCGGGAGGATGCTGTTTTTGTAATGCTGACCCTTAATACAATAATCTCCCTGTCTCTATGGATAAGTTTCTCATACTTGCTTATGTCGGCAATATTTTGTTCCAGGGAAATTGCAAGGTTTTTGTCAAATGTTTCCCTTTGTACGTCGATGATATTCTGGTGCAGGCCAAGGATTTGTTTATCTTTCTTATTCTGGTTCCAATTCCATATCTGCCAGCTCAGGCGTGCTCCGACAATATAGAAAGGTGTCCATTTATCTTCCAGGAAATTCAGACCGGGGTTGCCATATCCCAATTGCCCGAAACCCGAGAGTTTTGGCATCCATGTGCTGGTGATCAATCCTTTACTTTCTTCCAATTGGATCTTTTGCATATCATATAATTTCAATTCGGGGCGGACGGGATCAAAGACCATCGATCCTATCTGCATACCGGGAAGTTCAAGCACAATATTTACAGGCAGCTCTTCCGAGATCAGTTCTGCAAGAATTTTGATGAAAGCATTTCTTTGGATCTTTGTTTCATCCATTTGCTGCTCCACCCTGATGAGTTCTGCTTTCAGCACATCACGGTCGGATGCCAGGGCAGTACCGAATTCTACCGCGCTATTAACATCCGCTAATTTATTGTTGATCTCATCATGCAGAACCGCAAGAAGTTTTTCATTCTCCTGCAGGAGGATAATGTTGAAGAAGATACTATTAATATTCTCTTTCAGCCGGAACAGTTCCACCTCTACTTTCTGTTTTTCAATCTCATACCCTGACATGTCTATTCTTTTTTGCTTGCTGGTAATTCCACCGTCGTAGATCACCTGATGGACATCCATGGTTATTTTGTACTGATCTTTTGGTGGGACAGGTGTATTAAGGGGCGCAGGAGATACAGATATATCAATGGGTGGAGGAATATAAAAGGGTGGGATTTCCACATCCACTTTTGTTACATCCGACTGGTAGCTGGCCTGGCCGTTGATCTGAACCTGCGGAAGATAGTTGGCATTAAGCTTTTTTTGCTGAATTTCGCTTGCTGAATTTAAAAGGGGTACCTGGGCAGCAGCAGGATAGCTGCTGACAGCCCGTTCATAACACATTCTGAGTGTAAGGGTATCGGGCATCTGGCCGTATACGGTATGCGCAGCAAGTAAACCGATGATCATTATTATTCGTTTCATCCTTTTCTGATTGCATTTAACAAGAATTCGGAGACTTCATGTTTCCTTTCAAGAAGGAATTTGCTGTATGCTTTTTCATCATTATTAAAGATCAGCCGTTGAATCAAGGGTTGTGCAGCAAAAGGAAAAACACATAATCCAATCATGTTTACCATAAACTGCTTTGGATCTTGAATATTCAGGTCTTCTTTTTTCAATGATTCCATAATCGTTCTGATGACCATTTCGGGATCAATTCCGGATTTTCTGATTAGATCTGCCAGGTTCTGTGGGTTTGTACTCAGTTCCTGCATCACAAAAATTGGGATCAGCGGATTCCTGATGAATCCTTCAATATAACTATCGACAAATGCCCTTATTTTTTCTTCGAGGGACATGTCCGTCATAAAAATCTTTCCAAGCTCAGGTATAAACTGACTGAAAACCTCAGCGAATATCTGCCCGAACAGCTTTTCCTTGCTCCTGTAATAATAATGCAGTAGGGACTTGTTGATGCCAGCCTCATCGGCAATCCGCTGCATGGTAGTTCCGCTATACCCGTTCCGCATAAACACTTCCCTGGCTACGTTCAGTATGTTCTCCTCCGTACTAACATTTTTAGCTGTCATAGTATTGACCAATTAGTTTAACTAATCAGATTAATCATATGGTTTAACCATTCGGACAAAAGTATAACATAAAAATGCACTTGTCAAGTTTTTTTTATAATTAGACAGAAGAAAATCATAAATCAGTGAAAAAATAAAAAATGATATCTGTTAACAATTATCTTTTATCATTTATTTTTGCAATAATGATAAGGATATATACTGCTATAATAATTGTCCTGTTTTTTGCTTTTCCTGGTGGTATTGTGGCTCAGGTCAGCCTGGATTACGATAAGCTGTTCATGGACGCCGGAACAGATATTATTATGAAGGACAACATATCAGTAATCTCTGTCCGAAGCTGGTATTCTACACCACCCGACGATGCCCGCATTGTATTCTGCCCTGCAGGAATTGAGCGTTCCTCCCCAAATGATGTTAAAAAAAGGTGTCCTTTCGAATGGACAGTTAAATACGACAATATTTATGTGGAGGTCCTGAATGGTATTGTTATTGAAGGCATGAATAAGCATGGCTTGTCTGCATCCCTGATGTTCCTTAAAAATAGCCGGCTTCCAAAAAAAGAAAAGACACTCATACCTATTGCTGCTTCTCTTTGGACACGTTTCTATCTCGATCATTTTAAATGTATTGACACTGCCATGCTTGCTGTCTGGGATATCAGGTTATTCGATGATCTGAATAGCAAATGCGGCTGGCCCTTCCGGCTGGTACTGCACGATTCAACCGGAGCCACTGCTTTTATTGAATATATTGATGGGAAGCTAAGGGTTTATGACCCGGGGCCTCCTGCTGTCATTACCGATGGACCGGATTACGCCAGTCTTTTGATCGAAAAATACATCCCGACAGGAGTTTCACCTGAAAGCCCTGCAGCAAGGTTCATCCGGCTTGAAGATACGCTTATGAAATACAGATATCCCATAAATATTGTTTCGGTTTTGGAAATCCTTGAATATCCGGGAACGAATACTCCAAAAGCATCCTGGTTTCTTGCCCGCGATCACAGGGAGGCAACTTTACAATTTCTATCTGAAGATAAGAGGGATATAAGATATAAGCTTGATGAGGTGAACTTCACTCCCGGCAAAGAAATCCGTCAAAAACTCTTTCCTTAGTGTCAGGTGAGGAATGATCAGTGAAGTATGAGTCTTCCCGTCTTAAGTCTCACTTACACAGGTAGTATCAGAGTTCGCTCAGATTTATTTTGATCTTCGACGCCAATATATCAATGGCGACATGATTTTCACCACCCTGCGGAACGATAATATCCGCATATCTTTTTGAAGGTTCAATAAACTGAAGGTGCATGGGTTTCACGAAAGTGTGATAATGCCTGAGTACATCTTCAACATTTCTTCCCCTTTTTATAATATCCCGTTCCAGAATACGTGAGAGGCGGTCGTCGTCATCCGCATCCACAAAGGTCTTTATATTAAACCTGGCCCTGAGATCCGGGTTGACAAAGATCAGGATGCCTTCAACAATAGTTACAGTTCTTGGCAACACCTTGATGGTTTTATCGAGACGTGCACACTCAACATAAGAATAGGTTGGCATATCTATGGAATGGCCTTCCCTGAGCAGGTCGAGATGCCGGGCGAGCAATTCCCACTCAATGGAATCGGGATGATCGAAATTGATCATTTTTTTCTCTTCCGCGGGAAGATGACCATTGTCCCAGTAATATGAATCCTGAGAGATCACCGATACGGTGTTTTCAGGAAGAAGTTCGATCATCCTGTTTACTACCGTTGTTTTTCCCGATCCCGAGCCGCCGGCAATTCCAATAATTAGCATAAAAACTTATTTTTATTCTGCTAAAATAAGAAAATCATTGGTGTTGGGAACATACATGCTGGTTTCTGGTTGCTGGTTTCTGGTTACTTTGTACGCCGAAACTTGCGCCACCGCTGAAGCTTACGCTTGCGCCGAAACTTCAGCGTAGGAGCATGGCGGCACGCGCTTAGCGTAGGTGTACTGCTTCCTTGCCTGCCCGTCGAAGTCCTGGGTCCTCAGGACGTAGGAAGGTTCCTTATACTGTATTCAAAATATGGTTATCCCCAGCGTCCCGATTCCCACAAGCAACACAGTCCACAATACATTTCCAATCAAAGACCATATCAACAATCGCCTGGTATTCGTGACGATGGCAATACCAATAGCCATTCCAAGCATAGGGCCAAACACGCCCGGCAGAAGCAGGCCCAGACCAATTACACCATATCTGTTCTGATAAGAATACATTTTTGCTTTTGATCTTCCCAGGTAACGCTCACCATGTTTGCTGAGGACATGTTTTTTTATACGATTCCCGAATATATAAATCAGGATTGTACTTGTGGTAGCTCCCAGGATGATGATAATAATTATAAGCCAGGGGCTGAATGCATATAGCAAGCCAAGCGGGACTGCCATCCACAGTCCAAATGAACCAACACAGAATAATATGAGAAGATGCAGGAATATCAAGCCTTATACAATTTTAATATTTTTCAATCCCATGAAGATAATAAAAACTCAGGAGCTAAAATCTAAAGTCCACAGTCCAAAATAATTTAAACCTTAATATTCAAATTTCAAAACTCTTTTTCCAACACGGGCAGTATCCAGTATTTGAAGCAGATCTCAACTCAAGTCGAATTAGCTTTTGTCTTCACAGAATTCGGTAAGAACCCCGAAAGTAGATTTGGGATGAAGAAAAGCAATGTCAAGGCCTTCAGCTCCTCTGCGTGGTTTTTGATCGATCAGGCGTATCCCTTTTTCTTCCACTTCCTGCAAACATGCTTTAATATCCTCCACAGCAAATGCAATATGATGGATCCCCTCTCCGCGTTTTTCCACAAACTTTCCAATCGGGCCTTCAGGGTCGGTGGATTCCAGTAATTCAATCTTCGTTTGTCCGAGTTGAAAGAATGCTGTTTTTACTTTTTGATCTTTCACCTCCTCTACTGCATAGCATTTTAGTCCAAGAACATTCTCATAATAAGGAATGCTTTCATCAAGACTTTTTACTGCTATGCCAATATGTTCAATATGAGATGGTTTCATGATTTTTATAATGGTTGTTAGCTTTTTCACGAAGGTATAAAAAAATCTTTGAAATTGATTATCCTCGGGGCAAGCC
>JABMQZ010000216.1 GCA_013202965.1 Bacteroidota bacterium
AATAAACACAATGGAAATTCATTAATATCAAAAACTAAAATCATGAAAAAGAACTTATTATTGATTATATTACCAATTGTAATGAGCATTGGTATTACTATACAAAGTACTGCACAAGGAGAATCCTATGGGAAGTGGGTGTTGCCTATAGTTATTGACGGCTTTAACAGTCATGAGACCTTATTACTTTCGTTCATGAGTGATGAAATTCAATACACTTATATAACTGCTATACCTGGAACAAGTCTAAGTTCTTGTGAAATTGCTGCTGGCGGTTATAATCCCAATTACGATCTTGAATTCCATGTTTTGGGGGATACATTGTATTCTCAAAATTTGCCATATCCATGGAATTTTGTTTGCTCACAGACAATAAATACTTTCCATGCAGAATACCAAATTATAAATCGCCCAGGATATGCAGATCGGTATTATTCTTTCTATACAGGTCATGACCTGGATGATGTATTACGTGATAAGTTTACATATAATGAAATTTGGTTTGATAGTGATATTCCCCAGTTCTCTTGTCATAATTATTTGTTTGGGGGTACGGCTCAAGGGAATAGTATAGCCTTCGCAATTACCCAGGAAGAAAGCTTGGAAAGACAGCTTTATGCAACAACTTATAGCGCCGGGGATTATCCAGCCGGCCTAAGGAAGTGGACTATAACACAAAATGGAGTTGGTAATATGACTGATATTATCACAACAAATAATTCAAGCATTGCTGCCGAGGATTTCCCTTCTTACAACCTTGAACTTAAAACCGAAAACAATGGTGATGTAGTTATAGCATGGATAACAAGTAATGATAATTCAAATGACACAGTATTTGTTGTTATCAACGGAACCGAAAGTATTTACGACTTAAATTTGGGCCGCATCGGCGGTATTGAGTTTTCCTCACTCTTTGATGACAGATTGTATGTTTCATGTTCTGATACAGGAATTGTAGCAATTAACTACAATACGGGTGCAATTGTTAAGTACCTATACACTACCACAGATGATGATTTTGGCAGGACTTTCCTGCAAACAGCCCCTGACGGGCATATTTACGCAGTATCAAATGATGGCACAAAATTAGGGCAGATCAGCATGCAGGATGAGATATTCACCCCTGATTATTTCGGCATACCCGGTTTTGGGAATATCGTATCAACCCATCGTATCTTTGATGGAAGCAAATACTATATCCTGCCCGAAAACGACAGGGAATATTGTCCGCTAACTGCTACCTTAGAATTACAACATGTATGTCCGGGGCAATGTTATGGCGAAGCATGGATTGATGAGGATAGCATTATTTGCGGACATGGCCCATATACATATACATGGTTTGATAACAATAACCAGATAATTGATAGTAACATCAATCATATATATGATCTATGTGAAGGAAGCTATCATGTGGAAATGCAGGATTTCTACGGCCTGGCCTTCGAAGAAGAATTTGAGATTACCGTTGATTCTAATTATTATGACCACGATTGGTATATAGTTGATGAAGATGAAGAGTGGCCTGATTTTGAATTATCATTCCTGCACGGCATCAGGATAAAAGCAGGGTTTGAGTTGGAATTAAGCAATTCGCACCTTAAATTTCTGAAACCTGGAAAGATCATTATTGAACAAGGGGCCAGGCTTATTGTGGATCATTCAATATTAAGCTATTATCCGGAGTGTGATGATAAATGGCAGGGAATAGAAGTATTGGGTGATGAAACGCAACACCAGTATACTATAAATGGGACATGTTATCAGGGATATTTGGAACTGAAAAATAACTCTGAGGTTTCATATTCCGAAAATGCAGTATCCTTGTATAAAACTACAATTGATTCCGTAAGCGGAGAGAGAATTATTGACTGGGACTCATGCGGAGGAATTGTAAGGTCTAATAATACGAACTTCATCAATAATACCAGAGCTGTACACTTTATCCCTTACAGCAACTTTAATCCATATCAGATAGATATGCAAATGGATAACCTGAGCAGTTTTAAGCTGGACACCTTTGATATTAATATTGACAATATAGGTAATACCATCTTTTATAAACACGCAGATCTGCATGGAGTAAAAGGTATCAACTTTCATGGATGCACATTTACAAATTCCGACACAAACTTTGTTTCGCAGTGGAATTTCGGCATTGCCGCTTATGGTGCTGGTTTTGATGTAAAATCAGCATGTACGCAACCAATTACTCCTTGCCCTCCCCAATACACAGTTCCAAGTTCATTTAACGGTTTTTACTGGGGCATTGGGGCATACGGATCTGCCGATAACATTCATACTTTTAGAGTTAGAGATGCGAAATTTGAAAATAACGTTATCGGGATTTATGATTCTGAGGTTAATTATGCCGTAATGGTTAATAATCAATTTAAGGTAGGTAGTACTTCAGGTAGTTGTGGCGAATGCGAATTTGATTATGGGATTGGTATTGATGTTTATAAAGCAAATGGCTTTGCTATTGAGGATAATACTTTTGAGAAATTTGCACCTGCTCCTGTGGGCTTGTATTCAGGAATAAGGGTTTTTGATTGTCCTTCTGTCCATGATATAATTTACCGGAATCAATTCAATGGGCTAAGCTATGGGAATTATGCTGAGGGTACAAATAGAAGATATCCCATTATTGATCAAGATGGTGTTGAATACCAATGCAACCAAAACACCAATAATGCCGTGGATTTTATTGTAACTGATCAAGAGTATCCTGAGGAAGCAATGATACGGACCGATCACGGGTCAAAGCAAACAGCATCAGGAAATACATTTTCATCCTACGACCCTGAAAGATGGCATTTCAGAAATGAAGGGACCCAGGTAATCGATTGGTTTTATTGCGATACCTGCTCTGATGAGGAACCCATTTCAATATTTACTTTAGAACCAATTTTTTTCCATAAGGATATAAGTACGAATCATAATATCTGTCCTGATCATTACGGAGGAGGGGGAACAGGTCCTGAACTATCGAATACTGAAAGACAGCAAGAAGAGATGGACTTTGCACAATACCTGAGTGATTATAATTCGGTATTGGCCTTGTATGAATCTCTTATAGATGGTGGTAATACCGATGCTGAGCTAATGGATATTCAAACCGCACAACCCGACGATATGTGGGCAGTACGCAGCCAGCTGTTAGGTCATTCGCCACATCTTTCACAAGAAGTGCTCAGGGATATGTCTGAGCGTACTGATGTATTCCCTGATGATATCCTCTTGGAAATACTTTCGGCCAACCCTGATGAATTAAAAAAGGATACCCTTTTATTGTTTCTTGAACAAAAGGAGGATCCATTGCCCTCATACATGATTGACATTCTATATCAGGTAGCAAATAATGTTTCCTATAAAACTGTTTTGAAACGGGAACTGGCTCAGCACCATGCCGGTAAAACGCAGGCTGCACAGGATATTATCAGAAGCATCCTGCATGATTCCATTGTTGATATGAATGATTATCGCAACTGGCTTGACAACCTTGGAGGCATGGCAGCCGACAAGAAGATCATTGCAAGCTATTTAAGCCAGGGCGATACAGCATCAGCCATATCATTATTAAACCTTATCCCCTCAATATACGAACTGGAAGGGGAACAATCAGAGGCTTTTAATGATTATAAAACCCTTGTTATGATGCAGATTGCCTGGAAACAGCAAGGCCGGAATATTTTCCAGCTTGACAGCACAGAGATAAATGCCCTGACAGCTTATGCTGATAGCAGCACAGGCTCGGCAAAAGCTATGTCAAGGAATATATTATCCTACATAAAGGAGGAGCATTATTGTGAATGCATGCATTTTAACGATAGCACTGAATTAAAAATGCGGAATACTTCAATGATGGGTTCATTAAAAACAGCCTTCGGCCCTGAGATAACTGTTAAACCTAACCCGGCCCATTCCTGGGCAGCATTTGATTATAGTTTGCAAAGCGAAAAGTCAAGCGGATATATAAAGATTACAAATGCATCAGGAAAGACAGTGGAACAATTTTCCATATCCGGAAAACAAGGGCAGTTTATATGGGATACAAGAGGTGTAAAAGCCGGAATATATATTTATACCCTAAGCTCATCGGGCATGAGTAAATCCGGTAAATTAATTATACGATAATCATAAATTAGCAGGTGTTGCAGCATATGCTGCAACACCTAAAACCTTTTGAAATGAGATATTTATTATTCCCTATTTTTATTAGCATGTTTTTGACAACGTATAGCCAGGTAGATGATATAGTTTGGCAGCAATGTTTTGGCACTGATGAAAAGGATAATCCTCAATGCATAGAAAAAACTTCCAATGGCTATATCCTTGGAGTAAATATTGAAACAGATGGATCAGGAATAAGTAATTATCATGATAAATCAGATATTTGGATTGTAAATACAGATAGTATAGGCAACATACTATGGGAAAGGTGTTATGGTGGCAGTGAAGGGGATGGGGTTAATAAGATAGTTGCCGCAAATGAAGACAGTTATTATATTTTTGGTTGTTCATGGTCAAATGACGGAGATGTGCAAAATACGAGGCCGGGGAGCTTGTGGGTATTGAAAATTGATGCCATGGGCAATATTATATGGGAAAACAACTATGGCAGTTTAATGAAAAAAGAAGATGACCGTGATGCCCTTTTAACCCCCGATGGGGGATTATTGATAATGTGCCGGATTATGAATGCCGGGGGTGATATATCAACCTATTATGGATCCAATGATATCTGGATTTGCAAAATTGACTCCATGGGAAAAATTGAATGGGAGAAAACACTGGGCAATTATGGCCTGGACAATGCAATAAATATGATTTTGACCTCCGATACAAATATTTTGATCGTGGGTGGACATTATGAATCAGGAGGTATGATCCAATGTCCCGATTTGGGAAATGAAGGTGCTGATGTTTGGATAGTAAAATTGGATATGGCTGGAAATGTACTGCAACAGTTTTGCTATGGAGGAAGTTATGATGATCTGGGATGGGATATTATAGAAACTAATGATGGATATGTTTTTGTGGCATCTACTTTTTCAAACGATGGTGATGTGAGTGGATTTCATGGTATTGCCGGCGATATCCATGCAACGGATATCTGGGTTTGCAAAATTGATTTTTACGGCAATCTCATTTGGCAATGGTGTCTTGGTGGTTCTGAATATGATATTCCCACTTACATAACACAAACAGAAAATAAAGGATATATTGTTTTTGGCGAAACTTTTTCGCAGGATGGTGATATATCATATAATCATTCAAGTGATTGGGACTCGGATATTTGGATGATCAAGCTTGATAGTGCGGGAAACCTGGAATGGGAGCATTGTTTTGGTGGAATAGCCACTGAACGGTTTTGGGGAGTACATGCAGTGATGAAGAACAACGATGATAACTTTGTAATATTAGGCCGTTCCGAGTACGCAGATGGAGATGTTGAGTGTGACCTCTACGGGTGGTCTGATGAGGATGCTTGGATATTCGAAATCAAAGACTGCTCCCAATACATACTCCAAACCCCAATCCAACCCTTCGGCCCGGATACGCTCTGCACCACCACCGACAGTATCAGCACATATGCTATAAACACAGCTGCCGGAGCCTGGTCGTACGAATGGAGTATTAGCCCACCTGAAGCCGGTACCCTCAACAGCGACAGTACTCTTGCACTCTTGCACTGGGCAGCAAACTGGGAAGGGCAAGCTGAGATAAAGGTAAGAAGCTGGAACGATTGCGGCAATTCAGAATGGTCGGAAGTGCGTAACAGCTGGGCGTATTCCTGTTTGGGAGTTGGAGACATTCAGCAGACAAAACCGGCCTTTGTGTTGTTCCCTAACCCGGCCGGGACACTAATAAATTGCAGATTGCAGATTGCCTCGCCCGCCTGTGGCGTGGCAGATTGCAAAAGTTTATTATTTATATACGATATATTTGGCAGACAGCAGGAAGAAGTGCAAATTCTCAAAAGGCAGAAACAGGTGAAAATTGATGTTTCTGCTTATCCGGCAGGGATATATATTGCTGTATTGAAAAATGAAAAGGAAGTTTTGGGAAGAAAGAAGTTTGTGGTAAAGTGAACAAATCCGTCTCAACACTTATAGCATACCCCTCACACAAGCAGTATCCAGCCTGCCCGACGGTAGCATAGCGAAGGCGGGTATCCAGCATCCAGTATCAAAATCAATGCGTAATAATCCTGCTCAGATCTGCATTAAACTTGCGGCTGATATTTTTCAGGCCTTTCATTTCGTTCAGCAAAATATCCAGATCGTCCTCAGCCCCTTGTTCCTGTATCTGTTGTTGCAGTACTGTAATCTGAGATTCCAGTTTTTTAATTTTAAATGATAGCAAAGAGCTTTCAACGAGAACCTTTAACATTGACTCTTCGGTAGAAACAAATATTTTTCTCTTTTTCCAGTTTTCACTTAATTCATAGCGTGAACTAAGCAGGTTGGCCACACTTAGCCGGATTTGTTCCATCTCATGATCGATGAAATCTTTTTCATCCAGGTTCCGGCCTTCAAGCAATGCCCGGTGGTATTCATCAAAGATCATTTGATAAGCCGGATTGTTAAATTTAAGATCATCGGCTTTGACAGAAGGCACAAGGTATTTTGTTACTGAAATGGGGATCTTTTCAATCCGTATTTTTCCTTCTTCCTCAATTTTCTTGTCAAGCAGTATTTCTTCCTCGCCATGAACAAGCAACAGCCTGATGACCTCTCTTTCCTGAAATTCACTGCTTGCATAATCCACATCCCGGGATTGCGGAATAGTATCTGTTGGAATATCAGGAATGTATTCATCTTTATCCTGCTTTGTTTTCCAGTTCTTTTTACGAATGATCTTGTTCAGTTCATTCACCAGGATCTGCTCGGGAGTATCAAGCAAAGTACTACACTCCTTGATATATACACTGCGATAAATGGTGTCGGGGATGATGGCAATTGTTTCCACGATCTCTCTGATCAGTCCGGCACGCTTTACAGGATCACCGGCAGTTTCTTCGAGCAAAATCCCGGTTTTAAAACGGATGAAATCTTTTTCCTGTGCGAGAAAATCCTTCGTTTCTGCTGTCCGGTGATTCCTTACGTAAGAATCAGGGTCTTCATCGGGTGGGAACATGATGATCTTTACATTCATCCCCTGCTCCAGGATGAGGTCGATACCACGGAAAGAAGCCTTTATCCCGGCCTCATCCCCATCATATAATATGGTGATGTTTTTAGTGAAGCGCTTGATCAGCCTGATCTGGTCAGGAGTGAGGGCCGTACCGGAGCTGGCCACTACATTTTCAAAGCCGGCCTTATGCATGGAGATCACATCCGTATAGCCTTCCACCAGGTAACACTTATCCTGGCGGATGATCTCTGACTTCGCAAGGTTGAGGCCGTATAATACATTGCTTTTGTTGTAGATCTCCGACTCGGGGGAGTTTACATATTTAGGCTTATTTTCCTCTTTTGTGAGGATCCTGCCACCAAATCCAACCACCCTTCCCGACAGGTTATGAATGGGAAAGATGACCCTGGCCCTGAAACGGTCGTATGTCTTATCCTCTTTTTCAATGCTCAGGCCGGTCTTCACCAGGTATTCCAGCTTATATCCATTGGCAAGGCAGTGTGCCGTTAAGGCATCCCATTTGTTGGGACTGTAGCCCAGTCCGAATTTATCAATGATCTCCTTGTTATACTCCAGGTCCTTGAAATATGAGAGGCCAACTGATTTTCCTTCATCTGTTTCCAGGAGTTGTTCCGAAAAGAACTTCTGGGCGAAGGTGTTCACATGAAAGAGCGCTTCCCGCTCGTTCATTTTTTCTATTTCTTCGGGTGTCTGCTCATGCTCTTCTATTTCGATGCCATATTTTTTGGCAAGGTAACGCAGGGCTTCCGGATAGGTATAATGTTCATGCTCCATCAGGAAGGTGACCACGCTGCCACCTTTGTTGGAACTGAAGCACTTAAAAATATTTTTTGCAGGAGAAACAAAGAAGGAAGGATTTCGCTCGTCGGTAAAAGGACTGAAACCTTTGAAGTTTTGACCGCTTTTTTTTAGGTTCACGAATTCCCCGATCACCTCCTCAATACGGGCGGTGTCCATGATTTTATCGATGGTTTCTTTGCTGATGAGAGCCATTGTTCATTCCTCTTCTTTGCGAAGTTACGAAAATATAAGGGACGAAGGCTGGAAATGCGTGACAGAGCCAGGCACGACAAGGAATAAACCCTGATTGCCATCGAACACAAATTGTTCAACAAACTCGTCAATAATATAAGTTGGTAAACTGAGGCCAGTGCTTTTTTACCGATAGTTTAAAACTCGAAATGGTAACCCAAAGATATTGCAATAGGTAACGGGTTAGTTATTTCGATCATTGGGTTCTTATCCAGTGCGTCGAAATCATCTTTAAATTCAGATGATCCGATCGGGAAATTCAGATCAATGTTCAGACCATGTGAAGCTTGTGCTCCAAAACGAAATTCTAAACCTACACCTGGGGTAAGCCCGATGTAATTCTTATTATGTTGGGATGCTCCTTCAACGATGATTACCCTGTTGGAACCGTACATTACTTTTGCGTAAGGCCGTATTTTTTTCATATTGGTCTTTGGAAGGAAATAACCGGTAACACCTATCTGCCAGCCAAAACTCACCAAATGATAGCCTGCCGATACAAATATCCCCAGATATTTAATCGGGATGAAAGTAGCTTTTGCTCCTATAAGCCCTCCATAGTCGAGGCCAATTCCAAAACCCAGATCAAATATCTTTTTTATTTCAATTTTTTCGGTTTCCTGTTCTTCACCTTTATTCTCTTTTACATTACTTGTAATGTTAGTCTGGGCAAAGACTACTGTTGAGAATAATAAAATCAGAGTTAGTAAGTTAATTTTTTTTATGGTTGTATATTTTATTTCAAACTCCTTATAAACGCAACAAACAAATATAAGTAATTTTTCCTTAAAATACAATTATAATCAATATGTTATGCAGTGTGCTTACCCTTTTTTATGGCGTGAGGAAACAAAGTAACAAGGTGCTTTAAGACAAGATGAACAAGGAATATGGAAGTCAAGCTGAGTTGGGGGTTCGGAATTCATGAAGGGAATTTTCTTTTCCTCTCAAAAAACAAACTCAGCAAATCTGAACATTCCTTTTGCAACACTCCATGGGTTACTTTTGTCTGCGGATGCAGCACGGGAGTATTCAATAAAGTGTAACCTCTTTTTTCATCGGGTGCACCATAAACAATCCTGCCAATACGAGCCCAGAAAGCCGCCCCGGCACACATCACACAGGGTTCGAGGCTAACATAAAGCGTGCAGTCCCCAAGGAATTTCCCTCCCAGGTATTCTGATGCAGCAGTAAAAGCCTGCATCTCTGCATGAGCCGTAACATCATTTAGTTTTTCTGTGAGGTTGTGTGTACGTGCGATGATCCTGTCTTCGCAAACGATCACAGCCCCCACAGGCACTTCATCCAGCTCAAAGGCCTTCCCGGCCTCCTTTAAAGCCTCCCGCATATAATATTCGTCATCAAACTCGATCATGGGTATATAATTACTGAGTAAAGTTATAACAAAGCAGATGATATCAGATATCCGATTTCTGATTTCATTAATCCACCGTAATCC
>JABMQZ010000217.1 GCA_013202965.1 Bacteroidota bacterium
ATACCAGCATCAGCTGTCCGGAAATCTTAGCATTGACGCTGGCATCAGCATGACTGCCGAGCAGGCTGATATCGATGCTTATAATGGGAGAAAAGAAAGGGAATTGTTTGCTGCCTTCGCCAATGGTAAATACCATTTTTCCCGTATTAATTGGGATATGATGGCTGGTGCCAGACAGGAGTTCAACGGACATGATCTGTTTCCGTTCACTCCGGCCATTGGCATTGAGGGGCCCTTGTTTCCATTTCTTTCTAACAAAATAAGCATCTCAAGGAATTACAGACTTCCAACGATGAATGAATTATACTGGCAACCGGGTGGGAACCCCGACATAAAACCGGAAAACAGCTGGAATGCCGAGTTAAGTATGATATCAGAATTCTTTAGAGGAGCTGAAACCCATGGCCTTAAATTTATTGCTACTGCCTACTCTTCCATGGTGGATGACTGGATACTCTGGCTTCCCAAAAATAATTTCTGGACGGCAGATAATGTTCAGAAAGTTTGGGCAAGGGGAATCGAAGTGGAAACAAATTTCCAAATTGAAAGAAAGCAGATACATGCTGAGCTTGGATTATCCTACACTTATTCCGTATCCAGCAATGAGAGCAAAGATGCCCCTGGCGATACTTATGGGAAACAGTTGATCTATACCCCACTGCATAATGCTTCCGGAAAAATAGGATTTAGCTGTAGACACTGGCAAATGCTTCTCTTCGGGAATTATACCGGTGAAAGCTACACCACAACGGACAACCTTTCTGCCCTGCCGGGTTTTTACCTTATGGATATCTCCCTGAAAAAAGAATTTGTGACAAAACTTTTAAATATCGGCATTGCTGCAAGGCTTAACAACATATTTAATAAAGATTATCAGCTTGTTGCATACCGGCCCATGCCCGGAAGAAATTTTAATTTATCTATTTCATTAAACTTTAAAAATTAAAAAAATGTTCAAGAAAAAACTACTCTACACCGCGCTTTTGATCCTGTCAGGCATATTTGTCATCAGTTCATGTAAGAAAGATGCTGACAACCCAGTCATAAATGTAAAAACCGATCAGCGTGTTTTGATTGTCAATGAAGGGCCTTTCCAGAGTGGCAGTGGTTCGCTGAGTATTTATTATCGTGATACGGAAGAGGTCGATAATCATGTTTTTGAAGGGGTGAACGGATTTACGCTCGGGAACCTGGTCCAATCCATCTGTGTTCATAAGGACAAGATATATATTGTGGTGAACAATGCAGGAAGAATAGAAGTTGCTGCAAAAGATGAGCTGGTATCCATAGGGGCAATAGAAGGGATCAACCTTCCAAGGTATTTTCTCGGCATTGATGCTTTTAAGGCCTATGTTACAAGCTGGGACAACAAAGTTTATATTGTTGATCTGAATTCAAATACCATAAGCGGAGATATTGCCACTGCTACGGGTCCTGAGAAAATGCTCCGGGTAGGGGAGAGCGTTTGGGTGCTCAACCAGGGTGGATTGTCAATTGATAGCAGCATTACAGTGATCGATATAAACACAGACAATGTGATAAATAGTCTTATCGTTGGAGATAAACCCGGCGGTATCGTTCAGGATAAGAATGGACTTGTATGGGTCATGTGTTCCGGAAAGGGATGGAACGGCTTTCCCGGGGCGGATGATACCAAAGGTATATTGGTATGCATCGACCCGCAGGACTATTCCATCATAAAAACACTGGAGTTTCCTGGCACAACAGATCATCCTGAAAAATTGGTGATTGATAAAGCAGGTGAGAAGATGTTTTTTAATTATCCGGGGGGATTATATTCTCAGGATGTATCTGCACAAACACTTGAATTAAACCTTGTAGTGTCGTCTCCGACAATGTTTTATGCATTAGGATTTGATCCTGTTTCAGGGATGGTCTTTACCAGCAATCCTTTGGATTTTGTCCAAAACGGCCTGGTTTACAGGATCGACCCGGATCTGAATGAGAAGGTAGATTCATTTTCAGCAGGGATCATTCCTGGAGGATTCTTTTTTAATTAAAGACCGAGGAACGAAGAACGAGGAAATTGTCGATTGACGGTCCGCCGGAACTTTAGCGAAGGCGGGTCGATTTTCGATACCCGGTATCCGGTACCTGGCACCCCAATAATCCCATTCCTGCTAAACAATTACCTTTGCAAATTGTTACACAATAAAAGATTTGATCATGAAACAGAAAATCAATACCATCTGGAAAGAAAATATGGCTTTTGAGGCCGAAATTGATGGCTTCAAAATAATAATTGATGCTGATGAAGCCGTTGGAGGAGAGAACGGTGGGCCGAAGCCAAAAGGATTAACCCTTGTTTCGCTGGGAGGTTGCACCGCAATGGATGTGATCTCAATTCTGAAGAAAATGAGGGTAGTGCCTGAGTATTTCAATGTTGAAGTGGAAGGAGAGCTTACTGATGAGCATCCAAAATATTTTCACAGCATTCACCTCCGGTATATTTTCAGGGGGAAAGATCTGCCCATGGCAAAATTAGAAAAAGCTGTCATTCTTTCCCAGGACAGGTATTGTGGCGTAAGTGCAATGTTAATGAAGAGCTCAAAGCTTACGCATGAGATAGTGGTTGAATAAGTTTTGAGTTTTAAGTTTTGAATTAACTTAAAACTCAAAACTTAAAACTTAAAATGTCTATCATCTCACTGAGCATCA
>JABMQZ010000218.1 GCA_013202965.1 Bacteroidota bacterium
ATTTTTATAATACCCCTCTGTCCCGCAAAAGCGGTACATCTCTCCTGAAAGTCAGGGGAGTTTATTAGGAAACCTCGCGGCAAGCCACGAGGTATTATTGATTAAAAAACTGAATAAAGATACAAAAATCATTGTGCGAAGCGTGTCCCGCTTGAGCAGAATTTTAATACAGTATTGAGATATGAGTATTGAGATGTGAGTATCGAGATGTGAGTTTGTTCGTTGTTCGTTGTTCGTTACTCGTTGCTCGGTATTCCATTCCTATTCACATAAAACGAATCAAACCCAATCCCAAACAAGAAATTCCACGACA
The DNA here is from genome assembly GCA_013202965.1 of Bacteroidota bacterium. Taxonomy (GTDB): domain Bacteria; phylum Bacteroidota; class Bacteroidia; order Bacteroidales; family B18-G4; genus B18-G4. The sequence continues at coordinate 314 of JABMQZ010000218.1, forward strand.
GAGCCTCCTGATCAGGAAGATAAATGCATCGAACACCCAGTTCAAGAGGAGCAATAAAGCGTAAAATATGCACATCAGTCAGCAGCTCGGCACCGGTAGAATTATAATAATTTTTTCCGCCGGGGTTCAGGCCGACAGCATAATCATAAAACAAAGCCCCACGAATTCGTTTCATATACAATACAGGACCAATACTCCAGTCGGGGTATGCAATGGGAAAGGCATAGGTGCCCCTTACTGAGAGCAGTTCCTGATCCTGCCTGCCGCTGATGCCTCTCGGGTAGCTGACAATATCAGAAAACTTATAATAGCCCGTGATCCGGTACTGGTAACCGGCATAGACATTCAATCCCTGGTGCCGGAGGATACCCGGAAAATACAGACTGGCAATTCCTGCAGCCAGATAACTGATATTATCGTAGTCAAGGGGTGTATCGCGATAATACAATCCTATGCTTTGCCCCCACTTGGGATACAGGTCGCGATAAGAGGTCTTGATCTGCCGGTACATGCTCAGCCCATATCCTACAGAGAAAATATCAGCTTTTGTATAGCTCTCCGGGCTCCCGGGCTTTAAGCGTCGGAAACCCTGGTTCACATAAGCCGATGGCTGTATACCTGCATAATATTTACCCCTTCGAAGGTTCAAGGGCAATCGCAGCCCGGCTTTAAGATTGGTCTCATGCCAGCTTATTTCTGTTTTTTCGGGCAGAGAATCAAATTGCCTTCGCAGGCCATAGCCGGCATACAGGTCAATGATCGGATACCATCCCCTGTAACTGTAATTGCCATAGACCTTTCCTGCCTCCTCATTCAGATCATACTGGTATCCGGCTGTCAGGAAGCTGCTGCTGAGCAGGTTTTGCGACATGACAGATATTCCGGGGCTGATGCCCTGGTTTGAAGCATTGATATCAAGGGGAGCCCAGGAGTGGACATTGAACAGGTTTTTGATCCTGGAATATTTTTTTACTATGGCATCTGAAAGCGGGATTTCGGAGCCCGGGGGAACGACTTTTTCCTGAGAAACGATCGCATCATATAATTTTATCGACTGATCACCTACTTCATTAAGAGGAATCCAGGAATCAGGATCAAGTGCCTGTTTTACGATCCTGAAGCCATCTGAAGAATAATCAGCAAAAAGAATATCATCGCCATCTGCCGAAACTGAAGCATCAAGTGCTCCGAAGCGGGAAGAGGTCACCTGAAAAATGCTGCCCTTCTCCATGTGCAAAGCATAAATATTGGAGATTCCGGACCAGGCAGCAGTAAAAAATATATATGGTGCGTGAAAATGAGGCTGTGAGATATCTGTGTAAGCCCATTTCATCAGGATTTTGCTTCTTGCTGTTGCCACATCAAATGTTGCGATATTTTTTCCCTTCTCAGACACCAGAACCGCAATGATAAGATCATCACCGGCCCAGACTGGGATCATCGGAAAAGCATTTGCCGGTGTTGCGATCTTTTTGATCACATTTCCGGACTGCACATCGATGATCATCAATGAATATTGATTTACACTATCCACATGAACAAGCACCAGCTGGCTGCCATCCCCTGATAATTCAGGCGCAAAAAGGCGCATTTTATGCCTGATCGTTTGTGTTTTTTTCGTTTCCGGCTCATATACCCTGATCACGGTGTAGCTTCTGTTTGACCAGCGCAGGTCGGGCCGGCTTTCAATCCAGCATATCTTGCCGGAAGACCAGGAAAGTGTTTCTCTTTTAAGGAATCCGGGAGTAAACAATATCTTTTCATTCCCTTCACCATCAATGCTAATAAAACGGGTGATATCATCCAGGCCGGAACGCATGGCCAACACTGTGCTGTCATTGATATAAACAGGATGCCTGTAATCGGTGTAATGTCGCGGATCATCATTGATCACCCTCACCTCCAAAATCCTGGTTTTTTCATCCTGCACCCGCCATCCTTTTTGCAGGTCCATCATACATTCTTCGTAGAAGGGCAGCTTTCTCAAACCGCTCACATCCCTGATGCCCTTTTGGAAGGGGGTGACCATATATGGCCTTCTGCCAGCCATATCCAGGCTGTGTTCCCAGATGAAAGCACCGTATTTTTTTCGGCCTGAGGCAACAAGGAAATATCCAAGCTCGTAATGATTGGGGATATAATTGCGGTAGGATCCCATCACTGCCTTGTCGTACGAATAAGCTCCTGTTTCCAACAGCTGGGCCCTGAGTTTCATTTCAAATTGAGGGAGCCTGCCCCGGCCTGTATAACTAAGTCCCGTTTCGGTACAAACGGCATCACCTTCAAGAAACCAGGGCGGAATATACAGGCCAAGGATGGCAGCGGTTCCCTGCTGGCCAAATACCCATGATATTACCCTGCTGAGCCCCTGATTGAGCTTTTCTATCTGAACCACATGACGATATTCATGCACAGATAGTTGCTCAAGCCATGGTTGAGCATACATATCCTGAGCGGGTGTTGTGTAGAACTCAATGCGTTTGGGTGCCCAGGCTACCAGTGCATTAGATGTGGCAGATTGCGTATGCAGCAGCAGGGAAATCCTCTTCGGATCATAATTCAGCGATGCTGATGCATATCGGCAGACCGTATCGAGATATCCGGCCAGCTTACGTGCATTTTGCTCATAATAATCCGGAAAGACCAGCTTTACATGTTCCGTCTTGAGTTGCTTCCACTTGATGGATGAAGCTTCCTGCCCTGTACTGTAATATTGGGCATGAAGTTGTTGCGCCATGGAAAGCAAGAGGAAAAGGACCAAACTTCCCTTAAATATTTTCCCTGCAAATTCAGGAGGATGCATGTCCCAAAGTTAGGAAAAGATAGATACAATTTCCGCCCGGGCATATCAGTCAGCGATTCTTGCTTCAAAATACTGCCACAAAGGGTCATCCGGAACAGGGGCAACAACTTCTATTGCCTCTTTTTTCACGGGGTGGATGAAAGATATTTTCCTGGCATGCAGGTGGATGGAAGCATTCTTATTGGAGCGTTTTGCACCGTATTTGAGATCACCTTTGATCACACATCCAATCTCAGCCAGCTGCACCCTGATCTGGTGATGCCTCCCGGTGAGCAGGTCAACTTCCAATAGATGATAGTTATCGGATGAGAAAAGGAAGCGGTAATCAAGCTCTGCTTTGAGCTTTCCATCACCGGGCTCCTTAAAGGCAAAGGAAGTATTTTTCTTTTGGTTCTTTTTAAGATAATGGGTCAGATGGCCATTATGTTCCCGGGGCATCCCGGTGGTGACAGCCCAATATGTTTTATCGATCTTTCGTTCACGGATCATTTCGTTCAGGCGGGTGAGGGCCTTGCTCGTTCGGGCAAAGATCAGCGCTCCACTCACCGGCCGGTCCAGGCGATGGACAAGGCCCAGGTATACATCACCGGGTTTATTGTACTTCTCTTTTATGTATTGCTTAACGGCTTCACTCAGCGGAACATCCCCGGTTTTATCACCCTGCACAATATCCGACGATCGCTTATTAATAATAATGATATGATTATCCTCATAGAGGACCTCGGATGGGGATATGTTGCGGATCTGCTTAATTGGTAATAGAAATTATTTGAAAATTATTTATATCAATTTTGGCTTCAAAACCACCTCACCCCCCTTAACCCCCTGCCCCCTTTTCCCCCTCTCCTCAAGGAGAGGGGGCCAGGGGGTGAGGTGCATATTATTTACCTAATACTGTTCTCGTTCGTTAGGAAAATCAACACTCTTCACATCACTGATATAGGCTTTTACCGAGCCTTTTATCTCCTCGCTGAGATTATGGTATCTGCGCAGGAACCTTGGGGAAAACTCCTGTGTAATGCCAAGCATATCGTGCAGTACCAGTACCTGGCCATCAACTTCATTGCCTGCGCCAATACCTATCACCGGGATCTTTATCTTCCTGGCAACCTCTCCTCCCAGTTTGGCAGGAATTTTTTCAAGAATTATAGCAAAACAGCCTGCTTTTTCAAGTAATTGTGCATCCTCTACCAATTTCTTTGCTTCATCTTCTTCTGTAGCCCTGACCACATATGTCCCGAATTTGTGAATCGATTGTGGTGTAAGGCCAAGGTGCCCCATCACAGGAATCCCGGCCGTTAATATTCTCTCAACCGATTCATGGATCTCCTCCCCGCCTTCCAGCTTTACGGCATTGGCACCCGCTTCTTTCATGATCCTGATGGCTGAATGCAGGGCCTCTCTTGAATCCCCCTGGTATGTCCCGAAAGGCAGGTCTACTACAACAAGTGCACGCTTTACAGCACGCATAACTGATGAAGCATGATAAATCATGTCATTCAGGGTGATAGGCAGAGTGGTTTTATGTCCCGACATCACATTTGAAGCTGAATCACCCACAAGGATAATATCGATCCCGGCCTGATCAAGGATCCTGGCCATGCTGAAATCATAAGCGGTCAGCATCGCGATCTTTTCCTGCTTGAGCTTCATCTCCTGAAGCACGTGGGTGGTTATTTTGGGAAAGGTAGCTTCTAATTCCATTTTGTCCTTCTTAGGTGGATTATCAATTATACTGCAAAGGTATGAAGAAATTTAATCCCAGCTTATTTGATACTGAAAGCCAGCCTTGCCGGTATTAATTAATATTAGCTGCCTGATCAAGGCATATTGATTTTTTATATATTTTTGTCATCCCTAATTACTCTATAATGAAGAAACTATCAGCCCTGCTCCTTATCCTTACCGGATTGATATTATTCAACGGATGCAGCAACGATGTCGACATCAATGCATCATATGAACTGATCACTGTTGTTTACGGATTACTCGATCCGAACGAAGACACTACATATTTAAAGATCAATAAGGCCTTCCTTGGAGAAGATAATGCCCTGATCATGGCACAAGTTTCTGATTCAAGTGAATTCATTGAAAAACTTGATGTAAGAATATGGCCCGAAGACAATCCTGACAACATCTATCATTTCGATACCATCACCATCATAAATAAAGAAGGCGGCATTTTTTATAATCCCAACCAGATCATCTATTACAGTGTCTTCAAGCCAGAAGCTGACAAGAAATATAAGCTCAGGATACTTTACAAACAAAATGAGGTTACATCTGAATGTACTACCATTGACCATTTTTCAGCTTCAGATATCTCCAAACCCGGGTTTGCCAAAGCCATTGGGTTCGATTATGATCTTATCAATCCTGTAAGATGGAATAAGAAGGATAATGCCCCACGTTATGACGTTACGATAAGGTTCCATTATAAGGAAATATGGGAAGGTTCAACCGATACAGTGTACAGGTTTATGGACTGGCACAAAGCCATCAAGAAAGCCACCTCCAGCCCGGATGTGGAATCCTTATACAATGGGAGTGTCTTTTTTAACGCACTGAACTTCTATGTGCCATATGAAGACGCATCACAAGAAAGCAAGGTCCTGCATCGTTACTCCGGCAATACGGATTTCATTGTCGAAGCCGGGGGCACAACCCTCAATACGTACATGGAAGTGAATGAGCCATCAAGCAGTATCGTACAGGATCGCCCTGAATACACAAATATTGAAAATGGTATTGGTGTCTTTTCATCACGTTCAAGGGCTGTCAAAACCAAAAAACTGAACGATGAAACCAAAAGCCGGGTTCAGGACTTGTACTGGTTAAAATTTGTATACTAAAATTCAGCAGCTTTCTCCACTAAACATCCGGCACTCAGCAGCTGTTACGCTCTTGCATTCTGCCTTTTTGTCACACTCCTCCTGAAGATAAAGGATTGATATCAATGCCTCCAATATAGCACATTTAATTTCCAAGCTGCTGACTAACTGCATTATATGACATGCAGGCATTCTAAAGTCTTTATAAACATATTCTTCGGCCTGATATTTCCCTGTCATCAAATGGCTTGGCACAATCATTGACATATTGAATTCGGAAAACAAATTATTAAACAATAAAAATATATTCACAAATGGGAAAAATTATTGGAATAGACTTAGGAACTACCAACTCTTGTGTGGCGGTAATGGAAGGCAATGAGCCTGTGGTCATTCCCAATAGCGAGGGAAAAAGGACTACTCCATCCATTGTTGCATTCACAGAGAATGGCGAAAGAAAGGTTGGTGACCCCGCCAAAAGACAGGCAATCACCAATCCTGAAAAAACTATATACAGTATCAAGCGCTTCATGGGAGAAACCTATGACAGGGTTGCCACCGAAATAAAAAGGGTACCATATAAAGTTGTAAAAGGCGAAAACAATACGCCCAGGGTACAGATCGATGACCGCAAATATACACCGCAGGAAATTTCAGCTATAGTCCTTCAGAAAATGAAGAAAACAGCTGAGGATTATCTTGGACAGGATATCACTGAAGCAGTTATCACAGTCCCGGCATATTTCAGCGATTCACAACGTCAGGCTACCAAAGAAGCAGGTGAAATTGCAGGATTGAAGGTCCGCAGGCTCATCAATGAGCCTACAGCAGCCGCACTTGCTTATGGACTCGATAAAAAAGCTACCGATGTTAAGGTAGCGGTATTTGACCTGGGTGGCGGCACCTTCGACATCTCAGTCCTTGAATTGGGTGACGGAGTATTTGAAGTAAAATCAACCAACGGGAATACACATCTCGGCGGCGATGATTTTGATGATGCCGTTATTCAGTGGCTGGCTGATGAGTTCAAAAAAGATGAAGGACTTGACCTCAAGAAAGACCCGATGGCCATGCAGCGCCTGAAAGAAGCTGCTGAAAAAGCCAAGATCGAGTTGTCCAACAGCGCGCAGACCGATATCAACCTGCCTTACATCACCGCCGACGCTTCAGGCCCCAAACACCTGAACATCAAGATGACGCGCGCCAAGCTCGAGAGCCTGGTGGACGAACTCATTGAGCGCACCATTGCGCCTTGCCGCATGGCTGTCAAAGACGCTGGCATCG
>JABMQZ010000219.1 GCA_013202965.1 Bacteroidota bacterium
AAGTATTATGACCTTCGAATATCGGGCAATCGGGCAATCTCCTCAATCGGGCAATCCCAAGGGAGATTAGCTTCGGTGATCTCCGGGGGAGGGTTACAAGCAAGATCCCTGTGAGGCTTCGCCTCTCCGGTATTTCTATTTTCCCCACTCCTGAAACCTCATACCCCAAACCATCACTAAGTCTCTAATCCTCTCAGTCTCAAGGTCACACAGTCACATGGTCACACAGTCTCCTTCCCGGAGTGAGATTAGCTTCGCTGATCTCTGAGGGGGGAGGACGGAGTTTATAAATCTTCATTCATTAGGATTTCTTATTTAAAATTAATATATTTGTTCCACACCTTAACAATTCAGGATCACATAAGTAGAACCATAAAAGCATATTGCCATGAAAACAAGATTATCATTATTTATCGTACTTGTTTTTTCATTAAGCCTATGTACGGTAACAGAGGCACAGATCGAGAACCCGTTCAAAAAAATTAAAAAGAAGGCCGAACGGGAAGCAAATAAAAAAGTGGATGAAGAGGTTGACAAAGCTTTCGACCCTGATAAGAAGGCAAAGGATGATGAACAGAAAAGTGAGCAACAGCAAGGTCAACAAGAAGAAAAAGCCGATGCAGAAACCCAGGCTGAAAGCAAGGAAAGTAAGAAACCGGAGTTATCCTGGGCGAAATATGACTTTGTGCCGGGAGAGGAAGTTTTTTTTGAGGATAACCTGGAAGGGGAGGAAAATGGTGAATTCCCATCACGATGGGATATTTATTCAGGAAATGTTGAAAATGCAAAACTCGGTGATGATAAGGTCATAATGTTTAGGGAGGATTCTTATATCATGCCTTATCTTGAAAACGCAGACAAACCCTATCTCCCGGATGTATTTACTCTTGAATTTGATTGCTATTTCTATGAAGAGGAAAACTACCAGAACTACACGGTATTGCTATACGATAAACTTAACCAGAAATGGATCGATATTCCTGAACTGCATATCTACTGGAATAAGGCAGTGATGAGCAGGTTCGAGGGATGGTATCCGGGAGCTAATATATCTACATATTCTAAAATAGAAGGATGGCGGCATGTTTCCATATCCTTTAATAAGCGGGTCCTTAAAGTCTATCTTGATGATACAAGATTGCTGAATATTCCTAATCTTAAAGTAAAGCCCACTGGTGTCTCCCTCTGGGGAGAATATAACCAGTATAATATCCAATCTGGCTATATCAAGAATATCAGGCTGGCCAAAGGCGGGGTTAAACTTTATGACAAGATGATGCAGGATGGCAAGATCGTGGCCACCGGCATTCGTTTCGATGTGGGTAAGGCAACGCTCAGACCTGAGTCGATGGGCATCATCAACACTATTGCAAAGATGATGAAAGAGCACCCTGAAATAAAATTCAGTATTGAAGGTCATACCGACGATGATGGTGATCTGGATGCCAACCAAAAACTATCGGAAGAGCGTGCAAAAACAGTAATGGATAAACTCGTGAGCATGGGCATATCTGCTGATCGTATGAGCACTAAAGGATTTGGTGAATCAAACCCTATTGCCACTAATAATACCGCCGAAGGAAAAGCAAATAATCGTAGAGTGGAATTCGTGAAGATCTGAAGAAATAGGAATCATCTCTTGTTCTTCGGGCGTGATGGCCAGTCAGAAAGGCAGGCCGGCGACGGTGGGAATGCCTGAAAGCAAGCTTTCAATAAAGATCCATTGCATTTTGAAGTTTGGAATTTTTTTTGGATTTTGGAATTTGGAATTTGGAGTTTGTTAAAGGGAGATTACCTTCGGTGATCTCTTGGGGGGGAGTTACAAACCAAAAGCCCTGATTCGCTTCGCGCATCACCGGGATTTTTAATTTATGCTCAGATAAAAGTAAATTTTTCCTGAGCATAAATTAAAAAACCCCGGCAACTATCGTTGCCAGGGTTTTTGGTTTGTCGGGATGGTGAGATTCGAACTCACGACCTCCACGTCCCGAACGTGGCGCGCTAACCGGGCTGCGCTACATCCCGTTTTATTATTCAATTTCTAAGCGGACGGAGCCTGTCCCGAGCGCTTCGCCGTCGGCAAGCCTATGGCGGCCGATGGAAATCGAGGGGCTACATCCCGCTGAAATGCATGGTAAAAATAATGTTTTTTCAAGAACCTGCAAAAAGGTATATCACTTATTGTTCCGGTGTGATCAGAAATGAAACAGGATGGTTTGAAGTAAGAATATGTATTCGACCTAAGCGGACGATCAAAATCGAAAATAAACTAATCACTGGTCTCCACGACAAGGACGCTGCTGACCCTGGCCTTGTCCCTTCTCCAAACGCGGACAACCGAACAGGTCGCAATAAACATTGGAAAGCTTTTGCCGCTGATCGGGTGTGCAGATGGTTTTTATGTGTAGGTATTGGGAGGAGGCCAGCATGGTCATCCTAGCCTGGAAAGAACCAAGCTCTTCAGACAATAAAATGATCTCCAGGCTGTCAGGATTATCATTCTGAAGTTCTTCCATCAGGGCGAGCCGACACTGACGAAGTTCGGAAACCAAGGTGGCTGAAGTGTCCCTGAATTGATCCAGAATATTTTCTATCTCCCTTTGCTGGCTTGCATCCAGATCAAGTTCATCGAACAGCATCATGCACGACGAAGAACATCCTGCTTGTGTAATAACTTCTTCAGATTCCACCCCGGTATGATAGATCAGGGAGCCCAGGATCGAAAGTATGACGATTAGCGATCCTGCGAGGATCCAGATAATCACTTTATGATTGCTGAAAATGTTCATGATGCGTGTTATTTTATTAATAATATCTGCTCGTAGTTGGAATCGCTGATCTCGCTAAAAAATGCTGCATTTGCATCTTCCTCCAACGGAAAAACGGAAATGGTAGATTCATTTGTGTTTGCCGGAGAGCTGATAACTTTTCCCAGAGTAATTCCACCCACAATGCCAGCCATTACAACGATTACTGCCAGAATGGGTCTGAGACGAAGCGTTATAACGCCCAATAATCCCGGTTTATACATTTGTTCCTTCTCACCTTCTATTCGCGTCATCAAGCGAGAATAAAACCAGGGATCCTTGGGGATGATCCGGTCTTTCTGAATGAAGTCAAGGGTTTTTTGTACCCTGTCCGGCCTAATTTGTTCCATGCTATGTCCTGTTAGAATGATAATAGTAAGTCAGCCTTTTCTTCAAATTCAATCTGGCCCGGTGAATCAGAGACTCAACTGACGAAAGCGACACATTCATCACTTCGGCAATCTCGCTATAAGGCAATTCCTCATACTTATGCAATGTAAATGCTATCTTCTGCTTCACCGGTAAACCATCGATGGCTATATGCAATGCCTCTTTCAACTCCTCCTCTTCCATCACCACATCGCCACCACTATGTTCATTGTGATTAAGGATCTGTTCTTCTTGCATCTTTCCACCTGCATCCTGAAAGGAGAAGATTAAAAATGTATCTCTCCTCCTGTATTTCTTCAAATGGTTCAAGGATTTATTGACCGCAATCCTGTAAATCCAGGAAGAAAGTTTGGCTTTTCCGCGAAAAGTAGCCGCTGATTTCAATATCTCAATGAACACCTCCTGAGCCAGGTCCTGAGCATCCTCCCTGTCGTGCACCAGTGCGTAGCAGGTGCGGATGACAAAGAGCTGGTGCTTTTCCACCAACTCTTTGAAAGCAGCCTCATCACTTTCAATAATTCTCTGAACAAGTTCTCGGTCAGTCATTGAATGAAGGTTAACCACGAAGGTACATCTAGTGAATTATAAAAGTTACTGAATAGAGAAATTAATTTTTCTCTTTCGATCCCTGTGGTTAATCAGGCCTGTTACTTCTTTTCAGGTTCTGCGGGTGTGGCTTGCTGGCAATTTTTCTGTCCCTGACTATGCTTTTGTCCCATGCCCTTGCTGCAGCAATTGCCTTTGTTCTTGGCGGAACATTTGCCGTTCTGCATCCCTTTTTCGCAACAGTTACCCTGGCCACAGTTTCCGTTTCCAGTGCAGTTATCGCAAATACCATCACCATTCTCGTCCACAAATTTGATGCATTTTCCCAGCTTGCCTTTGTTTTGATGATTGTCGCAAAGTCCATCGCCATTCTTGTCGACAAAATTACCCGGAGTTTTCTGGTCGGTCTGTGTAGTCTGGTCTTTGGTTGATTTGTCAGGACTCTGTGTTGATTGAGCATTGACTGTGCCTGCAAGGAATGCCATAATTATGATAATCCCTGTGATTAAAGTGAGTTTTTTCATGATTAATTTGAATGAGTTTAACAATTCGTTTTCAATAAGACAATATCAACAGAAAAAACTTGCGGTATAAATTATTAATTTATCACGAGGGGGGGATAAAGAAAGCCGTTTAAAAACGGCTTTCTTATTTAAGGCAGATATTGGCTTCACTATTTTCGAGGGGCGTTTCAGAATAGAAGCTGATATACAGAATTGTAACCACACCCTCCAAAGGCAAGCAGAAAAATATAAATTTTCTGCCTAGGCGGGACAGCGTTTAAGGAAATAATAATGAAAAATTACACAAATATTACAGAATGTTTTAAGAGGAGATTTATTTGTTTTAAGAAAAGCTTACAAGGAATTAACTGCGAGGGAATTACAAAAATGGTATCGGGCTGCGCTACATCCCGATGGAAGTGTTAAATTTATCTGGGGAGTGCAAAAATAATCCTTTTTCCGCAATTGCGAAAATCTCTTTTTCAAGTATCTCCAAATAGATTTTCGTAATATGGATTTCTGAAGTTAGATGCTATGCATCTGCAACAGTGTCAGGGATCATGCCCCGGCTATCGCAAACAAGAACTTTCTTAACCGGGATGCAAACATTTGGATCAAATCAGTGAAACATCGCAAATTACATCTAATAATGCCGGGCCATCATGATCGTTGATTTTTCGCATGGCAACTTCAAGGTCTTCCCTTTTTTCAACCCTGATTCCCAATGCACCACAATTATTAGCAAAATCAGCAAAGTTCGGATTGTGTAAACTTGTTTTCCAGACTTCTAATTCAGAGCCTTTTTGCTCTTTAGAAATCTTTCCGAGTTCTGAATTATTGATCAGAATGTGTTTGATGGGCATATTGTATTTGACTAGTGTGGTCAGCTCAGCCAGGTATTGCCCTAACCCACCATCGCCGGATATAGACCATACCGGACGTGTGTCTTTAACAGCAGCCCAGGCTCCCATTGCAGCAGGCAATGCAAACCCGATAGACCCGAGGTAACCCGACATCAGTATGGATTGCTTATTACATTCAAAGTACCTTCCAAAAGAATAAGCATTATTTCCAACATCCACTGCGATGACTGCATTTCCAGTGGTGATCCTGTTCATGGCATCAAAAACTGCGATAGAACTGATCCCCTTTCCGTGATCATCTTTTAGCCTGCTATTCTTTTCTTCTTTCCATATTTTCCAGCGTGAAGCAATCTCCTGCCTTTGGATTCAAATGGAATGCTAAAACCAGAAAAAAAATACCCCTTACCTTCCTTAAAGCATACCCGAAAGCAAAAACCGCTTTTATTGATACAAACAACTATCTTGATTTCTTAATTGAATAAACCAGGCCAATCTTCATCATTTGTTTTTATTCAAAGTATAAGATAGATGGATATATTGCATTAAAATTTAAAAAGAGAAAGTATCATTTAGCTTTATAAACAAAACTATTCGGGCTGGATAGAAGCGAAACACTCTTGTCGATTATACAGGCTGTTATAAAAGTGTATGGTAAAGTGAAAGGTTTAAGGATCTGGCCTTACCTGATCAATAATTTAATAATAATATTCCGGTCCCTGGATTTAAGTTCCGCTATATATACACCTGAACCGGGCTGTTTGATCATTATGTCTCTGACCTGATTGATTTCAGAAATAAATACATCCTGATAGATGACATTACCGGAAAGTTGACGAATCGTAAAAACAATTTCTTCTCCTGTAAAATTAACTAATACAAGCTTGAATGTACCGTTTGATGGATTTGGTTTGACATAGGCATAGGGCAGGATCGACTTGTCAACGGGCATACCTGTGCCTGAATTGATTACCAGCCACATGGTGTCGCTGACTGTATCGCACCTGAATAATGGAAATGCAGTTAAAGACAGATCAATATTACCAATGAAGATGTCATTTTCTCCCGGGGTATATGTCGCATCAAGAAATGTGCTGTCATCGAAAATCCCATCACCACCCGAACACCATTTCAGTGATGAATAATTTTCAGCCAGGGCATCTTGTAGGTAGTATGACAGTCCGGCAACTATCATAGTGTCCGGACCTGCATAGGCAATCGCATTTTTCTGCACAAAGACTTCCAGGTTGTCACTTACTACGTTGACACTGTCGCCCAGTGTGCAAATATATAACATGCTTGTATCTGGTGTGACAAAAGGATTTTGTTCTGCTGAAGTAAATCCCGGAGGATCGGAGATCCAGCTGAATGTATAATTACCATTGCCTCCTTCTGCCAGGGCTAATAGTTGTGTGCTGTCGCCGCTGCAAAGGCTGTCATTTTCTGTTGTGACGGTTAAGTTTAACGGATCAAGCAGGTTAAAAGCTGCTATTCGGGTTTGCCATGATTTGTCGCCTGATACCTGATAGTATTCCTGGGTATACCAGAATGTAGTTTGGTTTATTGGGTCTAATGACATACAACTGTAATCACCCCAGCGATGATAAGGGCTGAGTTGTACTCCGGTACCTGCAATAATTTCGGTTTCCTGTAGTGTCATAAAACCTAAAGGGTCACTCTTATATCTTCCGGTGAATCGGATAGACGGATAAGTATCATAGCCGGAAACTGAATATCCCAGAGCTATGTTTCCATATTCATCCATAGCCGTCGATCCCATCCATCGGGAAGTATTATCGGGAGAGTATGTTCCTTGCTGATAAATTTGCCAACCATTGCCATAATCCCTGAATTCATACCAGCGAATCCCTGCCACGCCATTACCTCTGTTTACGGTATGATTAGTGACCATAGTTTGATAATTATTAAATTTTCTGTATTGCAGGCGATACATGAGTCTGTTTGAAAGAGCAGACAGATAGGGTGCATTTTCGGGTTGCGGAATTCCGTTGGGGAGGCTTCCCGAAAAAGGTTCGGGGTGAAGGGTTTCAGAAAGTTCAATCACGGAGTTTCCCGGTATGATCCAGTCTGTATTTACACTGTAAATACCTATCCTGTCTGGAAATCCTTCTTTGTAGTAAGCAAGGTAAGCAGCTGCGTTAACAGGAGGAGGTTCACCATCATAATCGGCCGGTAATACGCTCCAGGGTTCAATATTAGGATATAGGTCAAAAAAGATCCTTCGGGCATCCGGAGAACCTGCTAACAAACTGTCCCTTTCGAAAACAGATACGCCCACGGCATGAAAATGCCACTGTGAACCATCCCAGTAATTATTATTAGTGGTCATATAATAAGCATCATGCCAGACTCCAAATTTTGGATAATCACAAAAATAATCATATTCAAATCCATACAAATACCAGGAGCCTGTCGGGTCAGCTGTTTCTGAAATAGCTATTTTTATATAATGAGGGCTATAAGGATGGTATGGAAATGAAAGTTCGCTAATAAGCCATCGGTCAGCTGTTTCGTCGTAAAGAACAATAGGATCCCCATTGCTGAAATCCGACCATATATCGGGGGCATCTTGCCAGATAGTAATGTTGGCAACAGGACCATAAACCATCGTGCCTTCTTTGTCAAAGACGGCGAATGACATATTAACCATTTGTATATAATGATCTGGCCCCACATCGCCATCAGTATCAGGAGGTATTTTATTTTGATAATTCCACATCCCCTCAGCATTAACAGAAATATCACGTGGGCTTTTTGAGTCCATATATTGTTGTAATACCGGATCAATTCCCTGATCTTCTACAGCATCTGATATTTCAGAAAAAGGTGCAGTTATAATCTCGTAAACCTCATCGTTACCATCATCTAGCCTTTCTGGCAGAATGGGTTTCATATCTTTAAGAGGCCTGGTTTTGGCAAAGTAGATTGGTTTATTCACATGAGACGGATAATGCTGGGAATACGTCGTAAAAGACAAGAAAAAAAGTACGGCCCCTATTATTAATAAGATTCTCATGGTATATTCTCTAAAAGTAATCAAAAACCCGAAATAAAGATATAAATCCTTTTATCAGTGTCCGGTTAAAAATTAATAGAATCGCTAAAATGCCCGTGAGCGTTCACATTTGAATGAATCAAGCAGTTAAGGGCTTAGGGCGAAGCCCGGTCTTTTTTGGTTTGACCCACCCCCTCAGAGATCACCGAAGGTAATCTCGCTGGAATATACAATATACAGTATACAATATTCAAATGAGGGACGGGAATAGTTTATGATATGCCTGCTTTCATAAGCGGTATAAGCAAATGTGAATGTGAGACTTTAAAAATCAGAGTACGAAAAAAGCTTCTGAGAAATCAATCTTTGCATTTATGATATTTATATTATATATTTGTATTTCATAAATAATAATCATAAATAATGACAACATTTACAAGCAGCCTTCCTGAAGAATTGCTGGACAAACTCGACAAGATGGCCAAAAAGTTATCTACACCAAAGAACAGTCTGATCGAAAGGGCTTTACGTATCTATCTGGATCAACTCAACCGGGCAGAATATGTACGATCT
>JABMQZ010000220.1 GCA_013202965.1 Bacteroidota bacterium
AATCTGGGGAGCTTATTAGGAAACCTCGCGGCAAGCCACGAGTAATTTTTTAATTAAAACTATATATCATGGCTCATAAAAAAGGTGCCGGTAGTTCGAATAACGGTCGTGAATCACAAAGTAAACGACTGGGAGTAAAGATTTACGGCGGGCAGTTTGCCAAAGCCGGCAACATCATCATTCGCCAAAGAGGAACGGTACATAATCCAGGCCTTAATGTAGGTATGGGAAAAGACCACACCCTTTTTGCCCTTGCTGACGGAACCGTTGAATTCAAAAAAAGAAGGAACAACAAGTCCTATGTCAGTATTGTAGTAGATGAAAATTAAGGAGAAAAATAAATAGAATATTTATTATAATTTTGGTAAGAGTAAAATCCTCTCCGGTCATCGGGGAGGATTTTTTTATTCCGGAAAACCCCAGACAATGAAAGTGTTTCTTATTTTTGCAAAAAAAACAGTATGCTGCAACTGAATACAATTAAAGAAGACCCACAAAGGATCATCGAACTTCTCCGGATCAAAAACTATGATACCGATGCACTCGTGAATGAGATCATAGCACTCGACCTAAAACGAAGGGAAACACAAAAAGTGCTGGACAGCGGGCTTGCCGAAGCTAACAAGATCGCAAAAGAGATTGGCATCCTGTTTAAAAGCGGGAAAGGGAAAGAGGCTGCTGCATTAAAAGAAAGGTCGACGGAGCTGAAAAAAGAAACCCAGGCGCTTGGCGCTGATCTTGGCGACATCAGGCAAAAGCTCGATGAAAAACTGGTTTTACTTCCAAACCTGCCCCATCCCGATGTCCCGCCGGGAACGAATGAGGAAGACAACGAATTAATCCTGTTAAAAGACTTTGAGATCGCCCTTCAAGATGAAGCTCTACCCCACTGGGAATTGGCAAAGAAATATGATATCATTGATTTCGACCTTGGCTCAAAGGTCACCGGGGCCGGTTTTCCATTCTATAAAGGCAAGGGGGCCGGATTACAGCGTGCACTCATCAACTTCTTCCTGAAGGAGGCCAGCGATGCAGGCTATACCGAATATCAAACCCCTTTGTTCGTGAATGAAGATTCTGCCTATGGAACCGGACAGCTGCCCGATAAAGACGGACAGATGTATCACATCACGGAGGATAACTTTTACCTGATACCTACTGCGGAAGTACCGCTTACCAATATTTACAGGGATGTTATTCTAAACCACCAGGATCTCCCGGTAAAAAATGCTGCTTATTCGAATTGTTTCAGGCGGGAAGCCGGATCCTATGGCAAGGATGTTCGTGGATTGAACAGGCTTCACCAGTTTGACAAGGTGGAAATTGTACAGATCGTTCACCCGGATCACTCCTATGAAGTTCTGGAGGAGATGAGGGATTATGTGGCATCCTTGCTGGAGAAACTAAAGCTCCCTTACCGCATAGTCAAACTTTGTGGCGGTGACCTTAGCTTTACTTCTGCCATGACCTACGACTTCGAAGTATTCTCTGCTGCACAAAAACGCTGGCTGGAGGTAAGCTCTGTTTCAAATTTCGAGGCATTTCAATCCAATCGCATGAAGCTCAGGTTCAGGGACGAAAATGGGAAAACACAGCTTGCCCATACACTAAACGGCAGTGCCCTTGCGTTACCAAGAATAGTAGCTGCATTGCTCGAAAACAACCAGAAAACAGACGGAATCAGGATTCCCGAAGTGCTGCATAAATATTCAGGATTCGACATCATATCCTGAGTATTTTATCTGTCTGCAATAGATCAATCTGTTATTAATATGCTTTATGAGGACTATATTACATACCACAATTTTCTTAATCTTCCTCATGGCAGGAGGTTCCGTCCTGGCACAGCTTGATATCAGAATAAACCCCCAGGCACAACAGCAAAACAACGCCAGGGAACAGCAACGTATTGCCATACAATATTACCAGAACCGGGAGTATGATAAGGCAAATGAGATGTTTAAGGTTTTATATAAGAATGAAGCGTCTCATGTTAACTACACTTATTACCTCTACACATTAATAGAACTAAGGAATTTTAAGGAAGCTGAAAAACTGGCCAGGAAACAAAGCAGGAAAAACCCCGACAAACTCCGTTATTATGTTGACCATGGTTTCGTATACATCAATGCATCAGAACCTGAGAAAGCCACCCGGAAATTTGAAGAAGTCATCAATCGATTGCCTGCCAACATTCGTGATATCAAAGAAATAGCCAGCGCCTTTTATCTGCGCAACCAGACAGAATATGCCATCCGTACTTACATACAGGGAAAAGAGCTTATGAAAGGCGAATACACTTTTGAGATGGAGTTGGCCACCATGTATGAAAGAAATGGAAACTACCAGGAGATGTGCGATACCTACCTCAATCACCTGGTGAGTTATCCCGAAGCAAGGGAAGAGGTACAAAACCGTCTTCAGTCTGCACTTGCCAGGGATATTGAGCACAACCTCCCCGGAATCCTTCGCGAATCCATGCTGGCCAGGCACCAGGAATCGCCGGAAGAAGTTTATTTAAATGAACTCCTGCTCTGGCTCTCTATTCAGCAGAAAGATTTCGCCTTTGCCTTTATCCAGGCAAGATCCCTTGACAGAAGGTTTGGGGAAGATGGACTGCGGGTACTGGAAGTGGCTGAACTTGCAATGGCAAACAGAGACTTCGATGCAGCCATTGAGGCTTACACCTATATCATGAACAAGGGAAAAGATGCAGTATTGTACCTGAATGCCCTGATTGGGTTTCTCGAAACCCGCTATCAACAGATCGAAGATAATATCAGGATCGAAGACCGGGAAATGCTAGGGCTTGAAACCGCATATATTGAAGCCATTGAGGAATTTGGAATCCATCAGCAAACGATAGAGCTCCTGCGTGACCTTGCTCATATCCAGGCTTTTTATCTTAACAAGGAATACGAGGCCATTGACATTCTGAACCAGGCCATCGCTGTACCAGGGCCGGAAAGCATAGCAAGGGCAAAATGTAAGCTTGAACTTGCAGACATTTATCTCTTCCTCGGTGAGATTTGGGAAGCCACTCTATTATATTCGCAGGTTGATAAAACCTTTAAAAGTGAGCCTATCGGCCACCTGGCTAAATTAAAAAATGCAAGGCTAACCTATTATATCGGGGAGTTTGCCTGGGCAAAAGCCCAACTGGATGTCTTGAAGGCTGCCACATCCAAGTTGATCGCCAATGATGCGCTGGAACTCTCCTTGCTTATTTCAGATAACATCGAAACCGATAGCAGCTATGCAGGACTGCGACTGTTCTCAAAAGCCGACCTTCTGCTTTATATGAACAAGCCGGATCAAGCCCTGGTGACACTGGATTCGATCAATCTGCTGGGTGCATGGCATCCACTTTTCGATGAGGTCTTATATAAAAAGGCTGAGATCAGGATCAGGCAGGGGTTTTATACAAAAGCCGACAGCCTGCTACAAGTGATCGGAACTGCTTATCCGGATGACATACTGGGCGATGATGCCCTGTATCGCAGGGCAAAACTGCAGGAAGATATCTTCATCGACGAGCTCAAAGCCATGGAGCTGTACCAGGAACTGCTGACCAGATACCCGGGAAGCATTTATACTATTGAAGCAAGGGGGAAATTTCGAAACCTTAGAGGCGACGCTATATAAGTGCATAGTTCCGAGTTCCGAGTGCCGAGTGCCGAGTTAATTGACGATTGTTGATTTTTGATTTTCCAGATATTTAGCCAGTGAAATAAATTCCTGTATGCTAAGTTGTTCTGCTCTTTTAGAGAGCACATCGGTGATGGCTGATGTATCTTTTTCTGAAAGAAGGGGCTTCAGGGCATTTCGCAGGGTTTTCCGTCTTTGGTTAAACGCCGTTTTAACCAGTTTGAAATAAAACACCGGATCACAGCCAATATCCATGACCCGGTTTCTGCTTAGCTTGATCACCGCTGATTTTACTTTTGGTTGGGGATGGAATACCTTTTCTGAAACAGTAAAAAGGTAATCGATATCAAACCATGTTTGCAGCAATACGCTAAGTATGCCGTAGGTTTTGTTCCCCGGTCCGGAACTGATCCTCTCAGCTACCTCTTTTTGTATCATAACCACTGCCGAATGCAATCTGTCCCTGTCTTCCAGCATCCTGAAAAATATCTGGCTGGAGATGTTATAGGGAAGATTACCAACGATCTGGTAATGATCAGGGATGAAGCTTTTCAAATCAATTCGCAAAAAATCCCCGTGCATTATTTTTTCTTCAATACCAGGGAAGTTAGCACTAAGGAATTCGACAGATTCCAGGTCAGTCTCGATAAAAACGGGCTCAAAAATGTTGCTTTCGAGAATGATTTTAGTGAGCATTCCCGTTCCGGGACCGATTTCCAACAGCGTTTTCGGCTCTGCGGGAATGGCAGAAACTATTTTCCTGGCAATGTTTCCGTCAGTCAGAAAGTGTTGCCCCAGTGATTTTTTTGGGCGTACATGCATACCAATTAGATTTATACAAAGATGAGAATCCCAAATCCAAAATCCTAATTTCTAAATCACTATTGTATGGATAAATCTAAGGAGTAAGGCAAATTGGTGCTATACTAATTGAATTCTAATTGGGAATCAGTCAATTATATTGTGGACTAAAGTCCAGTTTTGAGATCATATGGCTTTTCATTCCGCAATAGCGGAACCAGATTTTTATAATACCCCTCTGTCCCGCAAAAGCGGCACATCTCCCCTTCCCCCCATCTCCTCCACCTAACACTTG
>JABMQZ010000221.1 GCA_013202965.1 Bacteroidota bacterium
ATTTAAAGCAATTTTCAATCCTGGCTATACCAGTAAAAAAAGAGGCTGGGGCCTGGGACTTTCCCTTTCAAAACGGATTATTCGTGAATATCATAATGGAAAGATCTTTGTTAAACACTCCCATCCCAACAAAGAAACAATGTTCCGTATTGTCCTGAGAAAACAGGCTTAAAAAGGAAAATCATCATTTGTGTCGGGTTGTTCCAGCTTTTCGATCTGTGGCTTATCTGCTATAAGGTGAACAGGATTTCCTTCCACATAAATTGATTTTGGATCAGTAGGACAAGCATATTCACAAGCTCCGCAACCAACACAAATATCAGGATCAACCACAGGGATGAGTAATTTTTTCCTGAAGGGGCGCATAGTTACCGCCTTGGTGGGACAGTGCTCTGAGCAGGCTCCGCAATCAGTTCCTTCAGTGTACACAATGCAATTTTGCTTTATAAATACGACCTTGCCAAGCTGGAGCACATGTTTTTCTTCAATAAGCAGTGGCTGCAAGGCCCCGGTGGGGCATATTTCACTACAGATTACGCAATCGAAATTGCAAAAACTGGCATGGTAATCCATCCTGGGCTGCATAATGCCACTTAGCCCGTAATGGAGCAACGAGGGTTTTATTACATGGGTAGGGCAGGCACTAACACATAAATGACAGGCAGTACAACTTGCATTGAAATGTTCTGAACTTATTGAGCCTGGTGGAGAAACGGCGTGTTTTTTGATAACCGCCCGAGGTGAACGTTGTCTTCCTCTCCTCTTGCCCTGCGGTGCTGCCAGAAGTGGTATGCTTGCCAATGAAGCAAGCGATAAAAACCCTCCCGCAAGAAAGTTACGCCTGTTCGAATCAAAAGCTTTGAGACTGATATCCGGATTCTTTGGTGGCCTTCCAAACATTACCCCATTGTCAGGGCATGAAGTAAGACAGTTCAGACATCCTATGCAACTTGAAAAATCAAGGGTTTTATTTTCTATATCAATACAGCCGGCTTTGCAAACGGCAGAACACTTTCCACAGGATGTGCAGATTGACTGATTGAGATATATTTTATAAACGGAAAACTTTGAAAGGAAACCAAGAAAAGCGCCCACAGGACATAATGTATTACAAAACAACCTTGCATAACGAAGCGAAAGCCAGATAATCATAATGAGAAAAGCCAGGGAAAACAGTATGGAGAACCGGCTTGTCACTCCCGGCTCAACCCTGTAGAGGGTATAAATATCTATGGATTCGAGAAAAAACGTACTAAAATTGTTCAATAGCAGATATACGGGTCTGACAAGATTTGCTATGATCCTGCCAAAGTTGCTAAATGGATCGAGGAAAAGCAGCGGGAAAACCCAGCCAAAAACCAATAATAGTATTGAAAGGATCAGGATGGCATACCTGAGTTGCTTGAAGGTTCTTAATTTTCCGAATTGTTTTTTACGTGTAAACCTGCGTTTAAGCCAGATAAAAATATCTTGCAAGGTTCCAAGGGGACAAACACTTGAGCAATATATCCGGCCAAAAAAAAGCGTTAAAATTATGATGAAAATAAATCCTGCGGCTGCTATTCCTGCCAGGCTGATAAAATTAAGCAGGGACGGGACAAACTCCAGGTAAAGTACTGCCTGAATAAGTGCAACAGACAAAGCATTTGTAAAGTCGATGAAAATATAAGTGATGAGAAGGAAAAAGATCAGGGAGACAATAAGCCTTACTTTTTTTAAAACCCTGAAGTTCATTATTTACATTTTAATCCTGTTGATATTCAATTCTGCCAGGTTAATGTTACCAATGCCCATTTCAGCAGCAATAGAGAGATATGGAATATCTTCAGGCTCAAGACCAAACATTTTTGTGGCTGCAGCATCGGCTGCAACAATATCCTTTGAAATAATCATTGAATCCAGCCTGATAACATCTTCTGTAGACACCCCCCTGGGGCCATTGCGCTTCATAACCCGGTAGGCATCGATCACATTCAGATCAGGGTTTCTGAAAGTTGCATAATCAGCTATACATTGATGCAGATCGTTCTTATGCCACCATCTTCTGTCCCAGACAACACCCATGAGGTTTTTCATGGCGATGGTCAGTTTTGCAGAACTATGGCTTTTTAAAACAGGAACATTGATGAAAACATCCGAATCCAGGATCAACTCATGAACTTTGGCAGTAGTCAGGTTTTTCCCCCCGGGTATTTTTACTTCTCTATAATAACTTTCGCTGTTAGCGGGTACAATATTTCCTCCGGCCTTTTTAACTTCTTTTTCAATGCCGCTTTTTGAATAACATTTTTTCCATTCATCGCAGGTGTTGTCAAAAACACTTACAGTTTTAGCACCGGCCGTATAACAACTGCTGATAATATGCCCAATCAATTCAGGATTTGTATTCGCTGCTCTTTCCGGTAATGCATCCCAACCTATGTTGGGCTTTATAATAACTGTTTGACCGGGTTTTACAAATGCCTGCATGCCACCAATTGATTCAATACCCCGGTCAAACATCGCCACAGGGTCTGAACCTTTAATAGCCACAAGATCATAGTCGCCATCACCTGCTGCCATAGGATTTCCCATGATTCTGGAAAACCCGTGTAAAGAAATACCTGATCCGGCCAATACTCCTGCACCTAGTCCTTTGAAGATGAAATCTCTTCTTTTCATATCACTGAGTTTTTTGGAAGTTCGTATAAAAATACAATGAATTTGTATAAAGGATTATTTCCTGCGACGATTAATCCATGAGCCGGAGTGTCTCATAAACTATTCATAATGTAAATTTGAGCAGTAGTGAGAAGCGGACAGTGCTAATAGTCAATAAAATAGATTTATTTCTTCGTCAAAATTGATTTGAGGATTAGGTTTTTAAGACAGCCTCAATTTATTTCTTTTTTAAGTAAAACAAGTCGAATACCAGAAATCATACCTATGAAAAATAGAATTAATTTTGTTGCACCCAGCACAAAACCCACATGGCCGGAATATACCTGCATATACCATTCTGTAAAAGCAAATGCCACTATTGTAACTTTTATTCCATGGCATCGGTGAAATACAAGGATGAATTTATCAATACCCTGCTGGACGAAATAAAACGACAACGCAATTATCTTGGTGATCAGATTATTAACACCATATATTTAGGTGGCGGAACCCCATCTTTGCTGAGTGTTGATGAGCTCAATGCGATATTTTCCTGTTTGAATAATAATTTTCATATATCAAAAAACCCCGAGATTACCCTTGAGGCAAATCCGGATGACATTTCAGAAAAATGGGTTAAAGAAATGAAAAATACTCCTGTTAACAGGATCAGCCTGGGAGTGCAATCATTTTTTGACGATGATCTGAAATATTTAAACAGGATACATTCCGGCGAAGATGCCCTAACTGCCATTAAACGCTTACAGGATCATGGGTTTACTGAGCTTACGATCGACCTGATTTACGGAATGCCAACACTGACAAATGAAAAATGGGAACAAAACCTGAACAGTTTTATTGATTTTAAGCTACCTCATCTTTCAGCTTATGCTCTTACTGTTGAGGATAAGACCGTGCTATACGCCCTCATCCAAAAGAAAAAACTAAAAGCTCCGCCTGAAGATGCAATGATTGAACAGTTTAAGATCCTGATCAAACTCACGGAGGAGTGGGATTATACCCACTATGAAATTTCAAATTTTGCCCAGAAAGGCCATTATTCAAAACATAACAGTTTATACTGGACAGGGGGGCATTATCTTGGCCTGGGTCCATCAGCGCATTCTTTTAACGGAAAATCAAGAAGATGGAATAAGGCCGGTATGAAGGCCTGGCTTGGCCTGAAAGAATATTATAACGAATCTTTTGAAGAAGAGATCCTCAGCCCGGACCAAAGGTATAATGAATACGTTATGACATCCCTGAGAACCGTATGGGGCTGTGATTACGATATTGTTAAAGAAGAATTCGGGAACAAATATGCAAAACACCTGCTCAAAGAAGTAAAGGCTTTCATTCAAGAACAGAAAATTGAACAGAGGGGAAACAAGTTTTTCCTTACCAATAAGGGAAAACTGTTTGCCGACGGAATTGCATCTGAACTTTTTATGTAAAATCAAGCTGCAATAACAGAATATTTGATTTTATCAGGGCTTTTGATCGGAAAGCCTGTTATTTTAATTCAAATCGAAAATATACAGGCTGATGGTCGGAATAAAGAAATCCGTCATAAAGAGTGTGCACTTCCAGCGCCCTCACATTGGGAGAACAAACAAAAAAGTCAATAATGGTCGTAGGTGTGTTTCCTTGCCTATAGGGCGCAGATACATCCCTGTTGGTTGGATAATGGGGGTCAAAGACAACAGTCCATGTAGTATCAGGCTTTGGAGAATCGAAATCTAAGGGAATTCTAAAGCCTGCATCTCCACTAACAAAAACTGTGTTTTTAAAGAGCGGAGGGTTAATATTCCAGTCGCCTCCCACAACAACATAATTCCCCTCATGATAGAGTCTGGCCATATACTTTTTCAATATTACAAGCTGCCCCGCCCTGAGCTTTCCGTCATCAAATGCAGAATTATGGGTATTGATAATGATAAGATCTTTTCCTGAAGCCAGAGGAATTCTTATACTCAGGAAACAACGATCAGGCATGAACAAGCTTGTTGGCCAGGAGAAATTGCCGGGGAATACAATTTGCTCATAATTACTGGGAGCAAATGCCGAAAATGATGCCAGGCCGGAAACAACTCTCCCCATTGGTTTAAGCAGTGGAACAGCTACAAAGCTCACATCATAATTCTTTGCAAAAATACCATTGTGGGGATTAAGTATTTCAGAAATCAGCCTGTATTGGTTTGTATAATATGATCGGGCAGAAAAAGTATCAACTTCCTGTAAAAGAATAAGATTCACACTGTCAAACGACCCAAGGGCATACTTTATCCCTTCAAAATATTTCCAGTATTCATCCTGAGGAGGGGCTGCCATTTTCCCACCATCATAAAAAAAATCTGCATCTTTGCCCAGGCCGCCATAACCGATATTCCAGCTTAATATTGAGAACAAAGAATCAGGAACCGGAAAGGATTGAATGGATTCAGCTTCAAGACTGAAGCTTATATCTTTGGGTTTGAAATCATTAATAGAATTTATAAACAAAATGCCGATAAAGTATAACAGGATAGCGAGAATCACAAAAACGGGTAATAACAAAGCTTTAATGAATAGTTTTTTCATAACAGTATGATGATTTTATAAAATTACCCAATATTTTTATAATTTTATCGCCTTAAACCAATATCGGGCAAATCTATGGCCATTCTTGGTACGATAATAAAACGTGCATACGAACTCCGGAGTATTCCTATTGAAATTAGGAAGAAAAAAGACTGTAATAAGGCCCAGGAAAAAGTGTTAAAAAAACTCCTGACAAAGGCTCAAAATACAGCTTTTGGTGAGCATTATAATTTTCAGCATATACTCCGACAGGAAAACGTGCATAATGCCTTTCAACAATCCGTACCCACCTTTGACTATAACTCCATGTTCAGAAAATGGTGGTACAGGGCTTTGAACGGAGAAGGCTTTGTCAGCTGGCCCGGAAGAGTGAAGTACTTTGCACTTACATCCGGCACCTCAGAATCTTCAAGCAAGCAAATACCGGTTACCGGTGATATGATCCGTGCTATTCGTCGTACCAGCATCAGGCAATTGGTTTCAACAGCACGCTACAAATTCCCGATAGAGTTCTATGAGAAAGGAATTCTCATGATCGGAGGCAGTACACATCTGAATTATAACGGGACCTATTATGAAGGCGACCTATCCGGTATTTCGGCCGGAAATATCCCTTTCTGGTTTCAGCATTTTTATAAACCCGGAAAAAGAATTTCACGTGAGCGTGATTGGAACACAAAACTTGATGAGATCGTCAGGTCTGCTCCGGACTGGGATATTGGTGTTATTGTCGGAGTACCGGCATGGATCCAGATTATATTGGAAAGAATAATAGATCAATATAAATTGAAAAACATTCATGACATCTGGCCTGATTTGTCAGTTTATGTGCATAGCGGGGTATCATTTGAACCCTATATAAAAAGCTTTGATAAGCTTTTTGGCAGGCCTGTCATTTATAACGAATCCTACCTTGCCTCTGAAGGATACATTGCCTTTCAAAGTCGTCTTGACGAAAAGGTAATGCAACTGGTGGTTGATAATGGCCTGTTTTATGAGTTTGTACCTTTCAATGATAAAAACTTTGATTCAGAAGGGAATATGATAGAAAATCCTGAATCGAAAATTCTCAAGGAAGTTGAGGAAGGTAAAGAATATGCCTTATTACTTTCTAATTGCGCAGGAGCATGGAGGTATCTGCTTGGAGACACCGTAAAATTCACCTCAAAGGAAAACTGTGAGATCATTATTACTGGAAGAACAAAGCATTTTCTTAGTATTTGCGGTGAGCATTTATCGCAGGAGAATATGAACATGGCGGTAAAAATGTTGCAGGATGAGTTTAATATAGAAATCAGAGAGTTTACAGTGGCTGGCTTTCGGCATAGTGGTATGTTTGCACATAAATGGTATCTTGGAACCAAGGACAAAATTAATCCTGATATGGCCGCAAAAAAAATTGATGAATATTTAAAGGTGTTAAATGATGATTACCGTGTTGAAAGAACAGCAGCAATAACTAATATTTTTCTGGAAATACTCCCCCCCAAAGCTTTTTCAAACTGGATGAAAATCCATGGAAAAGAAGGAGGAGCTAATAAATTCCCCAGGGTGTTAAAGGGTGAAAAATACAATCAGTGGGAAGAGTATCTTGTAGAATTTAAAACAGACAATAAATGATAACCCCCATTTGGGAAGGATTGATCCTTGGACTAACCCTGGCCTTTTTGTTTGGTTTTGGGCCTGCATTGTTTGCACTCATACAAACAAGCATTCATCGTGGACTATGGTCAGGGTTTCAAATGGCTTTTGGAATTTTCCTCAGTGATGTTACTCTGGTTACGCTTTGTTTGCTCGGCGCCCTGCAAATTATTAACGAAACACCTGAAAACCAGTTGAGTTTTGGTATTATTACAGGAATAATCCTTATTATATTCGGAATAGTTACATTCAGAAGGAAAGTTCAAATCGCCAATGACAGCAATAATGAAGTAATTAAAACGCCAAGCCCGCTTACTTATGTACTTAAAGGATTTTTTCTGAACTTTACCAACCCTTTTGTTTGGTTATTCTGGATTCTCTGGGTTACCACAATTACAGCGAATTATAAGGGCGAGACCCACTCGGTAATCCTACTGTTCTCGACCACACTTCTCATAATTCTTGCAACAGATATGCTGAAGTGTTTCGGGGCCTATAAGATCAAACAATACATCACATCCAGATTTATTCAATGGATAAACTGGATTGCCGGAGCCGGACTGAGCGTTTTTGGCATTTTTCTGTTAATACGTGCTATTATCGTATTTTATTAAAAAGATTTTATTAAAAAATAAATCATGAAAACAAATCTGCAAAAAAACTGGTGGGTATTAAGCGTGAATGGCATACTCGCTGTATTATTCGGAGGACTTGCCTTGTTTGCAACCGAAACCATGTTATTAAGCATCTCAATGTATTTTGGCCTGCTTGTCCTTGTGGGTGGTGTGTTATTATTACTTGGTGCATTTGATCAGAGGAAAAAGAAAAAGAACTATTCCCTGATGTTCACAGAAGGGCTTATTTCAATCGTTCTGGGTATACTTATTATGATCTATCCAAACCAGACTTTAAAACTGTTTTTGATCTTTATCGGTGTATGGGCCTTGCTCCTTGGAATATTCAAAATATATATTGCCATTGCAATGGGGAAAATAATGGAATACCGGTATGTAATGATAATCGGGGGCATACTGTTGATAGGGATAAGCTTCATGCTGCTTCTGAATCCAGCCTACGTTGCCGGACTTGTATTGCAGATTGTAGGAGCTATATTTGTCGTTCTGGGGATCATGCTTATATATTTTTCTTTTGTGATTAAAAATGCCAAAACAATATAATTAATTTATCGATTTTTTATAGCACAAACAATTAAAAATTATGAAGAATAAAGTATTCAAAAACTGGTGGACGTATACCGTAAAAGGTGTTTTTGCGCTTGCTTTCGGTCTTATTGCGCTTTTTGTTCCGAGTGCGTCTGAAAACTGGCTGGTTATGCTTTTCGGAGGATTTATCATTCTGAGTGGAATTTTCCTGATAGGAGGGTCTGTTTCGCATATGAAGCATAATAAAAAATGGAGTATGTGGATGTTTGAGGGCCTGTTGGATCTTGTGCTTGGGATTATTATGATTGTTTATCACCAGCTGAAAGCCGATATCGAACTATTTATAATTTTTGTTGGAATATGGGCTATAACGGTGGGCTTTACACAATTGTTTGCAGCCATGAGTGCCAACAAGGCAATCCATACACGCTGGCTTCTGCTTATCAATGCCCTTATTGTAATTGTGGTAGGATTCGTACTTTTCTTTAATCCATTTGAAGATCCTGAAGATACGATGAATATGATAGGAATATTTGCAATCGTTTTTGGCGCATTTATAAGCATTTACTCTTTCGGACTGAAGGGACATTAAGTCAGTGAGACTTTAATTTTGGGGAACAAAATTATTTAGTCGAACTGATGCCGGGCGGAAGTCGAGGAATCTCCGGGCTAATCTTCCCCCTTTCCTGGGCCTCCCATCGGCCGCCAAAGACTTGCCAACAGCGCAAGCGTAAACTTTAGCGACGGAGCGCGGCAGGAAGGTTCATTAATTACAATAAAGAACTACACGGAAATCCTAAGAATCAAATTTGAGATCCTTAATATTTAATTGGATAGATTTAATGCCGTTCCATTCGTTTTCTTCAACATGATAGCAGGCGCTGAATTGCATTCCTGCCCGCATCTTCTCGTAATGATGTCCCTGCTGGAAAGCGATAGCTGAAAATGGAAATCCGGATATATCAGGATGAACGACTTCAAGTTTCAGGTGTTTTTTCCCAACGATCCTTGCCTTGCCTGTATCAACAAGCCCCTTTGTAAAAAATACAGGAGCAAGATTACCGGGCCCAAAAGGTGCAAATTGACGCAGTATCCTAAAAAAGCGTGAACTAATATCACGCAGTAAAAATTCGGCATCAATTTCTATCTCAGGGACCAGCTGCTCTTTTGTAATGTTATCGTTAACGTATTTGATGAAACAGTTTTTGAAATTCTCAAAATTTTCGCCTTTTATAGAAAGCCCTGCAGCATACTTGTGGCCTCCGAAGTGCTCAAGATGCTTGATGCAGGCATCGATGGCATCATAAATATCAAAATCCTTGATCGACCTTGCAGATCCGGTAATTAAGCCATTGGAATAGGTCAATACTATGGTGGGCCGGTAATAGGTTTCGGTAAGACGGGAAGCTACAATGCCGACCACACCTTTATGCCAGTCGGGATTATAAACCACTGTGCAATTGGCATTGCGCAGCTCATCATTTTCTGAGATCATTTTGAGGGCTTCATTGGTTGCCGTCAGATCGAAACTCTTTC
Organism: Bacteroidota bacterium; assembly: GCA_013202965.1. GTDB lineage: Bacteria > Bacteroidota > Bacteroidia > Bacteroidales > B18-G4 > B18-G4. Next base: position 9,561 of record JABMQZ010000221.1, read on the forward strand.
GCTCATCATTAAGTATGTTGATCATATGAGCGATTTTCAACGCATTTTCGTAATTATCTTCTATGAGTAATCTTACAGAGTTGCTCGCACTTTCTATACGACCGGCAGCATTGATCCTTGGCCCTACCATAAATACAAGATCACTGATTGTTAACTCTTTGTTGAAAATGTAAGCATGCTTAGGATTACGAACACGTTTAATATTGCCCACCTGCAATATTGCTTCAATTCCCACTCTGGGGTTTTTGTTTAAAAGATCAAGGCCGAAATGGGCCAGCACCCTGTTTTCTCCCGTAATGGGAACAATATCAGCTGCAATGCTCACAACAACCAAATCCAGGTATTGTATCAGGCCTTTAAAGGGCATATTATGTTTTTGAGCATAAGCCTGAATCAATTTAAATCCTACACCACAGCCTGATAGTTCCTTAAAAGGGTAGGGGCAATCGGCTCGCTTAGGATCCAGAACAGCGCTGGCTGAAGGGATTGCATCGCCAGGACGGTGATGATCACAGATGATGAAATCAATGTTGCGCTCAGAAGCATATTTTGTTTTTTCAATGGCCTTGATACCACAATCAAGAATGATCATCAAAGAGACTCCGATTTCACCGGCGTAATCGATTCCCTGAAATGAAATGCCATAACCTTCCGTATCCCTGTCAGGGATATAGAAATCAATATTTTTATAAAAATGATGAATAAAAGTGTATACCAGGGCAACAGCAGTTGTTCCGTCCACGTCATAATCACCGTAAACAAGGATCTTCTCCTGATTTTTAACAGCTTCAGAGATGCGCTCGATCGCTTTATCCATATCCTTCATGAGGAAGGGATCATGCAAAGAGTTAATTTCCGGGCGAAAATATGTTTTAGATTCGTCAAAAGAATGGATTCCACGCTGAACCAGAAGGTTTGAAAGCGTATGATCAATGTCCAGCACCTCCGAAAGATGCTGAACAAGCTGTTCCTCCCCCTGTTCCTTAATAATCCAGCGTTTTTCCATTGAATATTTTTCGTTTGTAAATATACGCATAAATTCCCTGGTAAGATAATTATTTTAGCCGCCGATCATGGCCGGAAGCATCATTAATTATACCGTTTTACGGCAAACAGCATTTGCGTATTCACATTCATACTATTCTCTCATATATTAATACTTAAAAAGGAAAAATGTCCCGCTTTTTCTTTGACGGAGGGTAAAAAACCTGTAATTCTTCTTCGCATTCTGCCTCAGTGGACGAGAAGGATATGATATAACCCTCCATAATTTTGCTAAGGAATTTTGAGTCAAATTTACTCTGAGCTTAATACCATCATTGATACTAAGCTTTGAGTTTATAATAATTGCAAGCGGTTGGCGTCCTGCCTTATGAAAATAAAAAGCAGGATGGTAAAAGCCCATAGAGAGGAACCACCATAGCTGATAAACGGAAGGGGAATGCCAATAACAGGAAGTAGTCCTATGGTCATGCCTATATTTACTGTAAAATGGAAGAAAATGATAGAAGCAACACCATATCCATAGATCCTGCTGAAATTAGAGCGCTGACGTTCGGCAAGACGAATAATGCGAAGCAACAAACCAACAAAAAGGCCTATCACAACAAGAGATCCGATATACCCCCATTCTTCTCCTATTGTACAGAAAATAAAATCCGTATCCTGTTCCGGGACAAAATCATATTTTGTTTGTGTACCCTTTAGAAAACCCTTTCCGGTAATGCCTCCTGAGCCAATTGCTATTTTTGATTGATGCACATTATATCCGGCACCCCTAAGATCAAGTTCTTTTCCAAGCAAAACATTGATACGGTTTTTCTGATAAGCCTCCAGTACATTTTCAAAAGCATAGTCGACAGAATAGACAAACCCAATTGACAGGACCAGTAGTCCGGCAAGGATAATAATGTTTTTCCTGCTTCTTCTCATAAAATAGAAAAGCAGCACCGCAAGCAGAACCAGAAATGCAATAATAATGAGTTTAACGATCAAAAGTGTAAGGATGAACAGAAGGGCAACAAAAAAACCGACAATCAGAATATTACCGGTGAGGCCTTCACGAAAAAGAACCAGTATAAATGCAGCGTATACCAGAGCTGAGCCGGTGTCGTTCTGTAGCAAAACAAGACCTGCCGGCAGAAG
>JABMQZ010000018.1 GCA_013202965.1 Bacteroidota bacterium
AATTCGCCAATGGAATGTTGGAGAAGTTCTTGTGATCGATATCAGTAAAGAAACAGTGGAAAATATAATTGATGAAATATTTGTTCTGCTGCGTCCAGGTAAATAAAAATGAATTACTAAATTTGTAATAAAAAATTAGCCACAAAGGCACCAAGGCACCAAGGCACCAAGAATCACAAAGAGTAAATGTTTGTCTTAGTGCGTCTTAGTGTCTTTGTCCCGAAAGCTTTCGGGATGGTGGCAAAAATGCACTTAAAGTTTAACCGAACAGTAAATAAAAAACATAAATATGAAAACAAAAAACAGCTTTGCAATCCTGAGGAAGATTTTATTCCTTATCATGGCCCTTAGTGTAATTTTCGCCTGCAAAAAGGATGATAATACCCCCCCGGCCCCGGTAAACCCAATCGTGGGCACCTATACTTTTATTGCATCTACCTTTAATGACCCCATAACAGTGATCGTGAATGGGGATACGAACCATTATGTTGCCGGTGATGATGCATATCTGTTTGTCGGTGGAGGTTTGCTTGGCGCGGCTCCCTGCGATAATGCAGATAATGCTGCGCTCGACCTCAGGGCTAATTTCACTTCGTTTTATGTATGCCTGGGCGAAAGCAATGAAGCACAGCAGGGCACATGGTCGATAAATGAAGAAAATACTATATTGAAACTAAATATATCTAATCCTGCCAATTTTCCAGTGTTTATAACTAATCTTGACCTGACGGATAATAAACTGACCGGAAATATTCCAAGCCTTCCCATGCCTTATGATACTTCTATTCCGGTAGGAGATCCACTTCCGGGAGGCGGCTTTAATTTTCAAGCCGCCAATGTTACGGTCGAGTTCCTGAAAGTGGAATGATTCGGCCTCTTTAAAATCTGCTCAGGATGCTTTGCACCGAAGCTAAATAACCTGCCCCGAACAGGTTTACGTGCACCATCAGGGGGTAAAGATTACATATCTCTGTACGTTCATGCCATCCTGCTTCCATTGGATATACTTCATTGTAGGCCTGATAAAAGTCAGTGCCAAACACACTGAAAAGCCGGGACATTCCAATATCCATCTCCCTGCAAGCGTAATAAACTGCAGGATCGATGATACATGCCTGCCCCTTTTCATCTACCATGAAATTCCCACTCCAGAGGTCGCCGTGGATAAGGGCCGGGGGCTCGTTGGGAAAAATAGAATTCAGGCTTTCAAACATTCGTTCAAATGCCTGCCGCATGGATGAGGACAACAATCCTGAACGCCCGGCCATTTCCATTTGAACCATCAGTCGTTCTTCAATGAAAAATTGCAGCCAGCTTTCATGACGATTATTATATTGCTTAAGCGATCCTATATAATTATCATGATCAAGGCCGAAGTAATCATTTGTATGCCGGTGCAGTAAAGCCAGTTTTCTGCCGAAATTTTCCCAGAAATTCTGTTCCCTGCCTGCTGATTCAAGATACTCCAGTACCAGATAGGTATATTCTGCTGCTTCATCAAAGCCAATAAGTTCCGGCACCCTGACCTCTCCGGCATCATGTAAAAGCTTAAGCCCTCTGGCTTCCTGTTCAAACATACCGGGATAAGCGGAGGCCCTGTTATATTTAAGAAAGTATTTTCCTTCAGCTGTTTCGATCATGAATGCATTATTGATCGAACCTCCGGACAGGGGCATCAACTTCTTAATGTGCTGTTCACTGCCTGAGAATTTACTTAGCATAGAAGAAACTTCATCCTGAAGTATGGCAGGTAACATCAATTCTTTTTTTCGAAGATACAAAAAAGACAGTTTAAAGAATGGATATTTCAATAGTAGATCGGCGGCGAAACAGACGATCGGCCAGAAAAAGAGCAACTATTGCAATTACAATGATAATACTCAGAGAAGAATAATGAAACCCCTGGAATAGCTGCACAAAGCCACTGCCCAGGACACTGATGAATTGGCTTATCCTGGAACCATCGATCTCAACACCTTCAAAGATACTGCCCATAAAAGAAAAATCAATGAGGAAAATAGCAAATACCAGGCAGACAAATCCGAATATCAGGCTTCCCCACAACAAGTATCCTGAAAAGGACCAGGGGCTTGCATTTACTGTTTGTTCTTCGGCTGTGATCGCATCCATTACTCTGGATGCAAACCCTTCCGGGGCTTTTTCAAGGCCGCTTTGGCGGAATAATTCCCTGAAAAGTTCATCATTATGTTCGTTCTTGTCAGTCATGGTTTTTCTCCTTTATGCTACCGTATTAATATCCTGGTCAATCATCTTGTTCATTTCCCTTAAAAGCTTCTTCCTTATGCGGAAAAGTTTGACTTTTACATTATTAGACGTCATCCCGATAATGTCGCCGATCTCCTCAATATCCTTTTCATGAAAATAGAACAGACTTATGATGAGATTATCAGTTCGGGGAAGCACCGAAAGCGCATGATGGATCAGCTTTTTCTGCTTCAGGGCTGAAAGGCCCATGATGTCATCACACATCTCATCCACACTGTAATTTTCTATCGTATTTTCTTCCATTGTCAAAACGACTACTTTCTTTTTTCTTGAATGGCTTATTGCAGTATTATAAGCGATGCGGTAGAGCCATGTGGAAAATTTAGCTTTTCCCTGAAAGTCATGCAATTTCTTATATGCTTTTATAAAAACATCCTGGGCCACCTCTTCTGCCTCTACAGTGGAGGCCACAATACGGTGCACAATGGTAAATACCAAATCCTGATGCTTTTCCACCAGTGGACGGTAGGATGTTGTATCCCCACCAAGCACACGCTCAATGTAATATTGGTCCTCCCTGAACTTCATTCAATGATAAGACGCACTAATAGTGTTGGGGTTACAAGATACGAGGAAAAATTTAAAGCTTTACAAGCTTTAAAGTGTTGGGTGTTCCACCTTCACTAAAGTTCCGGCGGACGCGGTGGGTGTTGGGTTAGTTTTAAATTTTGAGTTTTAAGTTTTAAATTAATTCAGAATTCTAAATCATTGTTGTCCGGTTAAAAAGATGAATTGCTTATCTGCTAAGTTTTATTCATTTGTATATGTGTCGCTCGACTCCGCTCGCGATGACAATTCTTGGT